>CAXDOW010000051.1:0-13393 GCA_963991165.1 uncultured Flavobacteriales bacterium
ATCGTAATTTTTAAACATTCACTGAGTGCTTATTGTTCAGGATATCCCCCCGACACCAGCATAACGGTTGTTGCCACCTCATCATTGATATCAAGTTCCTGTTTATCAAAAGTATTGCTTGCAATACCTTCAAATACTTTTAGTAAATCGGACTTTATTCTTGGCATGACGACTTCCGTTTCAGGGTCACCCATTCGCACATTATATTCAATTACATACGGCTCATCGTGTACCTTCATAAGGCCAATAAACAAAAATCCTTGATAGTGAACGCCTTCCTTTTGTAACCCTTGTAAAGTAGGTTTGATAATTTGATGCTCCACTTTCTTCATAAAGCTAGAGTCAGCAAAAGGAACAGGCGAAATGGCTCCCATGCCACCAGTGTTTAGGCCCGTATCGCCCTCACCGATGCGTTTGTAATCCTTAGCGCTAGGCAACAATTTATAGTTTTTGCCGTCTGTTAGCACAAATACTGATAATTCAATTCCATCTAAAAATTCTTCGATTACTACCGTCGAGCTGGCTTCACCAAACTTGGCGTCTTTGAGCATATCGTTGAGAGCATCTTTGGCTTCTTTCAACTCATTGAGAATGAGAACTCCTTTGCCTGCAGCCAAACCATCGGCCTTGAGGACATAAGGCGGCGATAAGTTGTCCAAAAATGAATAGCCAGATTCTATGGTGTCGAGAGAAAAACTTTGATAGGCCGCCGTTGGAATTTGGTGTCGTTGCATGAATTGTTTGGAAAAGTCTTTGCTCCCTTCCAGTTGAGCGCCTTGTTGTGAGGGGCCAATGACACATACTTTTTGTAAGTCACAATCGTTTTGAAAAAAATCGTAAATCCCATTGACAAGTGGTAATTCTGGGCCTACAACAAGCATATCCACATTATGTTCTATGACGACCGATTTAATGAGTTCAAAATCGCTAATGTCAATAGCAATATTACGCCCTAACTTCTCTGTTCCGGCGTTTCCGGGTGCAATGAATAATTGTTTGCACAAACTGCTTTGTGCTATTTTCCAACTCAATGCGTGTTCTCTACCTCCTGATCCTAAAACAAGTACATTCATAGCTTACAATGGAATATTTCCGTGTTTCTTTTTGGGAAGCGTATCTACTTTATTTTCTAACATTTTAAATGCCTTTATTAGTTTTTTTCGACTGGTTGCTGGGTCGATAACCTCATCGACATATCCTCTGGCTGCAGCATTGTAGGGGTGCGCAAACAAGTCCGCATATTCTGCTTCTTTTTCTTTCCATTTTGCATCGGAATTGGTGGCCTCCTTAATTTCTTTTCTAAAGATGATTTCAGCAGCTCCTTTTGCCCCCATTACTGCTATTTCGGCTGTGGGCCAAGCATAATTGAGGTCTGCTCCTATATGTTTTGAATTCATCACATCATAGGCCCCACCATAAGCTTTACGAGTAATTAGGGTAACTCGAGGTACCGTTGCTTCGCTGAAAGCGTATAATAGTTTTGCCCCATTGTTAATAATCCCATTCCACTCTTGATCGGTGCCTGGCAAAAATCCAGGAACGTCTTCCAATACCAGAAGAGGAATGTTAAAACTATCACAAAAGCGAACAAAACGAGCAGCTTTGTTGGAGGCATGATTATCTAGTACACCAGCTAAAAATGCTGGTTGATTGGCAACAATTCCTATGGATCGTCCTGCTAAACGACCAAAACCACAAACGATGTTTTCAGCATAGTCTTGATGGACTTCAAAAAAGGAATGGTCGTCAATAATTCCATTTACCACTTCTTTCATGTCGTATGGTTGATTAGGATTGTCTGGAACTATTTCTTGTAATTTAAGTCGACTTTCATCGACACTGGTATAATTTAAACTCGGCGGTTCTTCCTCACAGTTTTGAGGGATGTACGACAATAGTTTTTTAAGGTTGTTAATGAGCTCAATTTCATTGGCCGAGGTGAAATGAGCTACTCCCGATTTGGTAGCATGGGTGTTAGCTCCTCCCAATTCTTCTGCTGTTACTTCTTCGTGGGTAACGGTTTTGACCACATTAGGGCCAGTTACAAACATATAGGAAGTGTTTTCAACCATCATGATAAAGTCAGTGAGTGCAGGGGAATAAACCGCTCCTCCAGCACAGGGGCCCATAATAGCTGATAATTGCGGTACAACACCACTGGCTCGTGTATTTCGATAAAAAATATCGGCATAGCCCCCAAGAGAAACTACCCCTTCTTGAATACGTGCACCACCACTGTCGTTAAGGCCTATGATAGGGGCTCCATTTTTCATGGCCATGTCCATTATTTTGCAAATTTTCTCGGCGTGTGCTTCAGCTAATGATCCTCCCAACACCGTAAAATCTTGAGCATAGACGTAAACTAAACGCCCATCAATGGTTCCATAACCTGTAACAACGCCATCCCCCAAAAACTGCTGCTTATCTAAGCCAAAGTTGGTGGAACGATGGGTTACTAACATTCCCAATTCTTCAAAAGAGCCTTCGTCCATGAGAAAGTGTATTCTTTCTCTGGCTGTGAGCTTTCCTTTTGCATGTTGAGCATCTATTCGTTTCTGCCCCCCACCTAAATGAGCTTCTGCCTTTTTATTTTCAAGTAAATTGAGTTTATCTTTCATAATGTTTTGTTAATGCATAGAGTTTGGCATTAATTGCTTTTCCCTCTTTTAAATAATAATTCGTTAAACAGTTTCCTTCCAATACGAAGTTACACTTTTCTAAGACTTTTTGAGAGGCCAGATTATGCTCAAAGATAGTAGCCGTGATTCGTATCAAATTAAACTGTTGAAAGGCGTATTGACAAACTGATTGAAGAACGTCGGTCATTATCCCTTTTCCCCAGTAGGGTTTTGCTAACCAGTAGCCAATTTCTGATTTGTGGCTTTTAATGCCATTGTGGAAACCGATTACTCCTATCAATTGGTGATTTGAATTACGAATGGCCCAATTGACTAATCTGCCGTGTTCAATGTGTGACTTCTCAAAATAGTCAACAATGTATTCAGCATCTTTGATGGTATAGGGAAAAGGAATGTTTAAGGTCGTATTGTAAATTTCCTTGTCCGCCAAATAATTTACCATAGCATGGCAATCGTTCATTGTGGTTTGGGAGAGACTGATATTTTCATTGACTTTAATAACGGACATTATTCGTCTAAATTAGCAAGGACTTCTTCGGTCATTTGCAAGTTATGGAAAACATTTTGCACGTCTTCGTCCTCTTCTAGCTTATCAATGAGTTTTAAAACTTGTTTGGCTTGTTCTAATCCTAATGTTTTGGTGGTGTTGGGAAAGCGTTGTAAATCCGAGCTTTGTAATTCTATGTTCATGCTTTCTAGTTGCTTTTGCATATTGCTAAAGTCGGTGAAATCGGTCGTAACTGTAATGATTGAATCCTCCAGTTCTAATTCTTCTAATCCAGAATCTATGAGTTCCATTTCTAGTTCGTCTGTCTCCAAATTATCGGGTTTATTAAAAGAAAAGACAGCTTTTCGATCAAAAATGAATTCTAAGGAGCCATTGGTTCCTAAGTTGCCTTCACATTTATTGAAATAGGATCGAACATTGGCTACGGTTCGATTATTGTTGTCGGTAGTGCACTCTACAAAGATAGCAACTCCATGTGGAGCATAGCCCTCTAGGGTCATCTCTACATAGTTGGTGGAGTCCGCACCTGATGCTTTTTTAATGGCACGCTCAACGTTGTCTTTGGGCATGTTAGCGACTTTGGCGTTTTGTATAACCGCTCTTAGTCGTGCATTGGTTTCTGGGTTTGGCCCTCCTTCTTTAACGGCCATGCTTATGTCTTTACCAATGCGTGTGAAGGTTTTGGCCATAGCTGACCAACGCTTTAGTTTTCTAGCTTTACGAAATTCAAAGGCTCTTCCCATGTGTCATTTTTTAACGATTGAAAAGGCAAGATATAAATTAGTCGTCTAATTTTAAAACAGCTAAAAAAGCAGATTGTGGAACTTCCACGCTTCCAATTTGACGCATTTTTTTCTTTCCTTTCTTTTGTTTTTCAAGTAATTTTCGCTTTCGAGTTATATCGCCACCATAGCATTTTGCAGTAACATCTTTTCGGAGGGCTTTTACGGTTTCTCTGGAAATTATTTTAGCCCCTATGGCCGATTGAATGGCAATATCAAATTGTTGTCGAGGAATGAGTTCTTTGAGCTTCAAACAAATTTTCTTTCCTAGGGTGTAGGCATTGTCTCTGTGAATGAGGGCGGACAGTGCATCAACCTGATCGCCATTAAGTAAGATGTCTAATTTGGCCAAATTCGATTGACGGTATTCTAAGGGGAAATAATCAAAGGAAGCATATCCTCTTGAAATACTTTTTAGTCGGTCATAAAAATCAAAGACAATCTCTCCAAGTGGCATTTCGAAGGTCAGTTCTACTCTGTCGGTGGTTAAATAGACCTGATTGGTCAGAATGCCTCTTTTTTCTATACACAAGGACATGACGACACCAACATAATCGGATTTAGTGATAATTTGTGCTTTAATAAACGGCTCTTCCACATACTCTAATAAAGAGGGGTCGGGCAAATCGGATGGATTATTGATGGGTAATTTTTCTTGCTTTTTGGTAAAGGCAAAATAAGACACGTTGGGTACCGTCGTAATGACTGTCATATCGAACTCTCTCTCCAATCGTTCTTGTATTATTTCCATGTGTAGCATTCCCAAAAAACCGCAGCGAAAGCCAAAGCCCAAAGCAGCCGATGATTCTGGCTCAAAAGTTAATGAGGCATCATTGAGTTGTAACTTTTCCATGGATGAACGTAATTCCTCATAATCCTCTGTATCGACCGGATAAATCCCTGCAAACACCATGGGTTTAACCTCTTCAAATCCTTGAATGGCTTCTTGAGATGGCCGTTCAACTAAGGTGATGGTATCTCCTACTTTAACTTCTCGAGCATCTTTAATACCCGAAATGATGTATCCAACTTCGCCAGTTGATAATTCTTTTCTAGGTTCTTGTTTAAATTTTAGAGCTCCTATCTCGTCGGCATAATAGCTTTTACCTGTCGCCATAAATTGAACTTGTTGTCCTTTTTTTATGCTTCCATTGACCACTTTGAAGTAGGCCTCAATACCTCTAAACGAATTATAGACCGAATCAAAAATCATAGCTTGTAAGGGTGCTTCTACGTTTCCTTTTGGTGCTGGTATTCGATCTACTATGGCTTTTAAAATATCTTCAACGCCTAGGCCTGTTTTGGCAGAAGCAGGAATAATATCATCTCTATCGCAACCGATGAGGTCAATGATTTGATCTTTTACCAATTCTGGTTCTGCTGAGGGTAGGTCAATTTTATTGAGAATGGGAATAATTTCTAAATCGTTTTCTAAAGCCAAATACAAGTTTGAAATGGTTTGGGCTTGTATGCCCTGTGCGGCATCGACTACTAATAATGCCCCTTCACAGGCCGCTATTGAACGAGACACTTCGTAAGAAAAGTCAACATGTCCTGGAGTGTCTATAAGGTTTAAAACAAATGATTGACTGTTAAACTCATAATTCATCTGAATGGCATGACTTTTGATAGTTATACCTCTTTCACGTTCCAGGTCCATATCGTCAAGCAATTGATCTTGAGCTTCTCGTTCAGTGATGGCGCCAGTAGCTCCTAACAATCGATCTGCCAGAGTACTTTTACCATGATCTATGTGGGCAATTATGCAAAAATTTCGAATATTTTTCATCCAGTGCAAAAATATGGAAAATTCACACTATTTGATAATAATTTAAGACCTGATTAACGTAAAAATTTCTTGTCTATGTAAAACGTTCCAAAAGGAATGATGGAAGCCACATACACCCAAAATGTTTGCCAATCTGTCCAAAAGTAGCGATCCCTTAAATAAAAAGCCATGAAAATGTAGGCCATAAATAACAGACCGTGAGGCATGCCTAGTAATTCGACGAAAGATTCTTCTCCAGAAATGTATTTTAGGGGAACTGCAACAAATAACAAAAGGATGTAAGATAGACCTTCAAGTAGAGCAACTAATCGGAAAAGCGTTTTCATGTGTTAAGTTTGGTTATATACTTACCTATAATATCGAATTCCAAATTTACTTTTTTTCCGACAATTAGCGAATTAAAATTTGTGTTTTCGTAAGTATAAGGGATAATCGCTACCGAAAAAGTGTGTTGCTTTGAGTTGACAACGGTCAGACTGACCCCATCGATACAGATAGATCCTTTTTCGACAGTTATATGTTGGGAAGGTTGGTATTCAAAGCTAAAGGTGTGCCAGCCATTTTCTTGGCTCTTTTGAGTGCAGATGGCCGTTTGGTCAACGTGTCCCTGTACAATATGTCCATCGAGTCGATCGCCTATTTTCATGCATCGCTCTAAATTGACAACATCTCCTATCTGTAGGTCGCCAAGCGTTGTTTTGTCTAGAGTTTCTTTTATGGCTGTTACGGTGTAGATATCGCCTTGAATGTGAATAACTGTCAAACAAACGCCGTTGTGAGCAACACTCTGATCAATTCTCAGTTCTGGTGCCATACTTGCTCGCATGGAAATGTGTAAATTATCTTGTTCTTTCTCTAATGCTACGACTGTAGCTGTTTGTTCTACGATTCCAGTAAACATTTAATAGTTGATTATTTGTTCTTTGATATCTTTTGGTACTTCTCTGAACGTGTAGTCTTGTCTTCTAAGTTGAGGTTTAAATCCAGCTTCTTCAATCGCTGTTTGAATGGATTTATAAGTAAACCGGTGAGGAGCTCCTGCGGCAGAAACAACATTTTCTTCGATCATAATGGAGCCAAAATCATTAGCTCCTCCATGTAAACAAAGCTGTGCTGTTTCCTTTCCTACCGTGAGCCATGAGGCCTGTATATTTTTCACATTGGGAAGCATAATTCGACTGATAGCAATCATTCGAAGGTAGTCGTCAGATGTGGTATTGTTTTTTATACCCCTTATCCGATTTAACAAGGTGCCATCATCCATAAAAGGCCATGGAATGAAAGCCAAAAAGCCATTAGAGTCCTTAGGCTTTTCCGATTGAACCTCTCTTATCCAAACAAGGTGTTCAAAGCGTTCTTCTAAGGTTTCCACATGACCAAACATCATGGTAGCCGATGTGGTAATGTCTAACTGATGACAAGCACGCATTATGTCTAGCCATTCCTTTCCGGTGCACTTGCCTCGTGAAATGAGCCGTCTAACTCGATCATTAAGAATTTCAGCACCTGCTCCTGGTAAGCTATCCATACCAGCTTCTTTAAGGGCTGAAAGAACCTCAAGATGTGATTTATTTTCCAGCTTACAGATATGAGCTACTTCTGGTGGGCCAAGTGCATGAAGACGTATTTGTGGGTATAAAGATTTCAAGTCTTTAAATAGCTTAGTGTAAAATTCCAACCCTAATTCAGGGTGGTGACCACCCTGTAATAGTAATTGATCCCCTCCATAAGTGATAGTTTCTTCAATTTTTGTTTTGTATTGTTCTATGGTGGTAATGTACACTTCTGGATGACCAGGTGGACGAAAAAAATTGCAAAATTTACAGTTGGCAATACAGGCATTAGTAGTATTAACATTTCTATCTATTTGCCACGTGACTATTTGCTCGGGTTTTTGAATTTTTCTTAACTCGTTAGCTACCCACATCAATTCTGCTGTTGAACCATTTTCAAACAAGAATTGACCTTCGTCAGCTGACAAAAAATCAAATGCCAATGCCTTTTTCAATAACTGGTCTGTATTCATCTAAAATGCCTAATTTTGGAGGTACAAAAATACGACAATATTATGGCTTTAATTATATCAAACGTCAAACATATTCCAAAGAATGAATCAAGCATTATTTTGTGTCAATCTTTAGACCATTTGAAAGTCTTTTCTTTTGATGAGCATGAATTGAACTATTTGAAAGATGGTCATAATAGACAACAACACAGTATGGTTATTAATCGTTATGGCTACTTTGTGTTCGTTCAGTTTATCGAAAACGAGAAGTATGAAACAAGCCGCCAGTCGGCCCAACAACTTCATCAAAAAATAGTCGATTGTTCGATTGAAAAAATGTGTTTAGTGGATGGCATTGGAAACACTGAATTAACACTCGCTTTTGCTGAAGGGTTAGCACTCAGCAATTATCAATTTTTAAATTATTTCAGTGTCAAAAACCGCCATAGTTTAACTGCCATTTCAATTGTCTCAACCCTTTCAGATAGAGCTATCGAATTGTTACGAGCATCCATCAAAGGCACGTACATAGCCAAAGACCTCGTCAATGAACCATTGTCTTACCTTACTGCCCAGCAATACAGTCAAGACATAGAAGCTCTTGGCAAAGAGGCAGGTTTTAAGGTAGAAGTGTTACACAAAAAACAGATCGAATCATTGAAGATGGGAGGGTTATTAGCCGTCAACAAAGGAAGTATTGACCCTCCGACTTTTAATATTTTGGAATGGAAAGGGGCTTCACCTAGTAATGATCGTCCCATTGTCTTGGTAGGCAAAGGCATCGTTTACGACACGGGAGGTCTATCGCTAAAGCCTACAGCACAATCCATGGATATGATGAAATGTGATATGGGAGGGTCAGCCGCTGTGGTAGGAGCTCTGTACGCCATTGCTAAAGCCAATTTAAACATTCATGTGGTGGGATTGATACCTGCAACAGATAACAGACCCTCGGGAAATGCTTATGCACCTGGCGACGTTATTACCATGTTTGACGGAACCACCGTTGAAGTAATGAATACCGATGCAGAAGGGCGATTGATAATGGCCGATGCACTCAGCTTTGCCAAAAAATACAATCCAGAACGAGTTATTGATGTGGCCACCCTTACCGGTGCCGCTGCAAGAGCAATTGGGAAACAAGGCATTGTTGCCATGGGTAATGACAAAAAAACCATGTCAGAATTAAAAGAAAGCGGTCAGCGCGTTCACGAACGAATTGCTGAACTGCCCTTTTGGGATGAATACAAAGACGATTTGAAATCGCCCATAGCCGACCTTAAAAACATTGGAGGTGCTGAAGCTGGCGCTATTACTGCCGGTAAGTTTTTAGAACATTTTACAGATTACCCTTATACCCATCTCGATATTGCTGGTATGGCTTTTATGACTAGCCCATTTTCCTATCATGGCAAAGGAGCTACAGGAGTGGGAGTAAGACTTCTATTTGATTTTATTAAGACCCAAAGCCAATGAAAAGAGCCATCAAATTAGGTATATCCATAGGAGATATTAATGGTATTGGATTAGAAGTTATTCTAAAAACATTCAAAGACAAACGCATGTTTGACTTCTGCACTCCTGTTGTTTTTGCGGAATTTGATTTAGTTCAACACCTCAACCGAAAAATTGGATTAGACGACAAATCATTTCGTCACATACATTCACTGAAAGACACCACATCCAAAAAAATCAATGTGATAAATTGCTGGAAAGAAAAGGTGGTTCCACAGTTTGGACAAAACACCAAGGAAGGAGGAAAATATGCTTTTTTATCCCTTCAGTCGGCCAGCGACGCATTAAAAAGTAGAGACACCGACGCACTTGTAACAGCCCCCATCAACAAAGACAACATTCAATCAGAAGAGTTTAACTTTCCAGGGCATACCGAGTTTTTAGAAAACCAACACCAGGGTAGTTCCATTATGTTGATGCTTTCCGAACACCTACGCTTGGGCGTTGTCACCGGTCATGTTCCTCTAGAGAAAGTAGCCCAACATTTAAACCATGATGTTGTGGTGAAAAAAATTAACTTATTTCATCTTGCCTTAAAACAAGATTTTGGAATTAGAAAACCTAAAATTGCTGTTTTGGGTCTCAACCCACACGCTGGCGACAATGGGTTAATTGGTAAAGAAGAGCAAACAATCATAGAACCAGCCATCAAAACGGCCTGTGAGAAGGGTATATTGGCCTTCGGCCCCTATTCAGCCGATAGCTTTTTTGATCGAGATAAGCTCAAGGCCTACGACGGCGTGTTGGCCATGTACCACGACCAAGGTCTAATTCCTTTCAAAACACTATCCTTTGGAAATGGGGTAAACTTTACCGCTGGATTGAATGTGATTCGAACATCGCCCGACCATGGCACGGGCTATGATATTGCTGGAACAAATAACGCCAATGAGTCCTCCTTTCGTCAGGCCATTTATACCGCCTACGATATCGTCAAAAAACGATCTGAGTGGAAAACCTTAAATCAAAATCCTCTGCCCAAATTCGAAAAAAAGTAAATCCTTGAACACTCCTTTATAGAGATTCCATAGTAGTCCTATCTTGTTTAATGAAATATTATTACATTTGTGGGCTATTTTGGTACCAAACGTTATGGTAAAAGAAAAAGATTTTGACATTCCTTTTTCAGGGCTTAAAATAGGTCATCACCAATTTCACTTTGAAATTGAGGATACGTTCTTTGAATTATTCAACTATTCCGAACTCAAAAACTCAGCTCTAAACATTACGGTTGATTTAGACAAAAAAGTCAACCTATTGAATGTAAGCTATCATATTAAAGGGTTGGTAACCCTCTCGTGTGACGTTTGCACTGACGATTATCTTCAAGAAATCGATCACCACTTTGAACAAATTGTAAAAATTTCGGATTGGCAAGAAGAAAGTACCAACGATGAAATCATCTATCTTTCCAGTCAAGAGCACACCTTGTCCTTATCACACAGTATTTATGAGTTTATTTGTTTATCGCTTCCAAGCAAGCGAGCTCATCACTCAATAGTTGAATGCAATCAAGAAATGATAGCCACATTAAACCAATACAAAGCGGACCACGTAAAAGAAGAAAACGACACTATAGACCCTAGATGGGCAAAACTGACAGAATTTAAGAATTAACCTAATATATTATGGCACATCCTAAACGAAAAATCTCTAAAACAAGACGAGATAAAAGACGTACTCACGACAAAGCGACCACTCCACAGTTAAGCTCTTGTCAATCAACAGGCGAAACCCATGTAAGACATCAAGCACATTGGGTAGATGGTGTCCTCTATTACAGAGGAAAAGTAGTACAAGAAAAGTAATTGACTGAACTTCAATCCACAAATTCTAGTCAAGAATTTTGATTGAATGATGGTTTAAAGGACTCATTAAAGCTTTTAAACCTGTTTTTTACTGTATGAAAAAAGTTCGAATCGGAATAGACGTAATGGGAGGCGATTATGCCCCTTCAGCCACCATAGAGGGCAGTATTTTAGCTCATAGTGCTTCCTCAGACACCATCGAACTTGTCCTTATAGGCGACGAAAACATCATCCGCGATGAACTGAAAAAACACCATGCTTCTCCGTCCTCTTTTGACATTGTTCATGCTGCCCAAACTATTGACATGGGTGAACACCCTACTAAAGCTCTAATAAATAAACCACAATCGAGTATTGCTAAGGGATTTAAGCTGCTAAAAAAAGGTCATATTGACGGCTTTGCTAGTGCTGGAAATACTGGAGCTATGTTTGTGGGTGGCTATATGACAGTCAAACCAGTCCCTGGTATCCTTAGACCATGTATTTCGTCGGTACTACCCAAGCTAGACGGAGGGGTTAACGTCATTTTAGATGTGGGCTCCAACGCCGACTGCAAAGCCGATGTATTGTATCAATTTGGCATCTTAGGGTCGCTTTTTGCCGAACACGTCTGTGGCATTCAACATCCAAAGGTTGGCCTGCTCAACATTGGCGAGGAGGAGTCAAAAGGAAATATGCTCACCATTGCTGCTCATGAAATGATGAAAGATACCACCGAATTTAACTTTTGTGGTAATATTGAAAGCCGTCATTTATTTGACGATGTGTGCGATGTCATTGTATGCGACGGTTTTAGCGGTAATGTCATTCTAAAACAAGCCGAATCGGTCTATAACCTAGTTAAGAAAAGAAATATAAAAGACGAGTATTTTGATCGTTTCAATTACGAAAATTATGGCGGAACACCCATTTTAGGGCTCAACAAAACAGTAGTTATAGGACATGGCATTTCTAACAAAATTGCCATTAAAAATATGATTTCACTAACTGCCGATGTCATTGAGGCCGATTTAACCACCAAAATCTTAACCAATTTTAATAATGACTAATCTCAAAGCTGCTATTACCGCTGTACATGGCTATGTGCCAGACTATGTGCTTACCAACCAAGAACTAGAGACGATGGTGGATACCAACGACGAGTGGATAACCACGCGAACAGGTATTAAAGAACGACGTATTTTGAAGGGAGAAGGGCTAGGGACTTCTGACCTAGCTGTTGGTGCTATTAACGGTTTGCTAGAAAAAAGAGGTCTTTCAGCTCAAGACATTGATTGCATCATCTGTGCTACGGCAACACCCGATATGCTTTTCCCTTCTACGGCCTGCATCATTGCCGACAAAGTTGGGGCCAAAAATGCCTTTGCATACGACCTGATGGCGGCATGTTCAGGTTTTTTATTTTCCTTAGCTACGGCGGCTAAATACATAGAAACGGGGAGCTATCAAAAAGTTGTGGTTGTCGGCGCCGACAAAATGTCGTCTATTGTTGACTACAGCGACCGACAAACCTGTATTATCTTTGGCGATGGCGCTGGAGCGGTACTACTGGAAGCAAATGAAGAAGGGCTAGGCGTTCAAGATGCTATCTTGAGAAGTAATGGCGAAGGCCGACACTACCTCCACCAAAAAGCAGGGGGGTCTGTAGCACCAGCAAGCGCCGAAACTGTTAAAAACAAACAACACTTCATTCCCCAAGAAGGGCAAACGGTGTTCAAGTTTGCCGTAAAAGGAATGGCCGATGTGTCGGCTGAAATTATGGAGAAAAATAAGCTCAGCAGTGAGGACATCGCCTGGCTAGTACCACATCAAGCCAACAAACGAATTATTGATGCCACAGCCAACAGAATGGGTGTTGGCACAGAGAAAGTGATGCTCAACATACAACGCTATGGAAACACCACCAATGGCACTATTCCCCTCTGTTTGTGGGAATGGGAAAATCAGCTCAAAAAAGGAGATAACCTCATATTAGCCGCTTTTGGTGGAGGATTTACGTGGGGTTCCTTGTACCTAAAGTGGGCATACAACAGCAAATAATTATATCTTTGAATTAATAAACGCAAATTATGGACATTAAAGAAATTCAAGAATTGATAAAATTCGTTGCCAAGTCAGGAGCAACAGAAGTGAATTTAGAGATTGACAATATCAAGCTATCCATCAAATCGCCTGCTAAGAAAGGAGCCGTTCCAGAAACGATTATTCAACAGATTCCGGTGGCCCAAACCGCGCCAACCGTGATGCCTGTAACGGCACCACCCGCCCCCGTGGAAGAAACACCAAAAAAGGAATCCACAGCAACTGTCCAAAAAGATGCCAATGTGGATGACAAACTCCTTACTAT
>CAXDOW010000052.1:0-13350 GCA_963991165.1 uncultured Flavobacteriales bacterium
TCGATACATACCACCACTTAAACAAAAAAACCTTCAAAGAGTTCGGTATTGATTTTGATATTTACCACCGCACATCAAGCGCCATTCATCATGAAACCTCTCAAGATTTTTTTACCTCGCTACATGACAAGCACGTTTTTACTGAAAAGATCTCAAGTCAGTTTTTTGATGAAAAACATCAACAATTTCTAGCCGATAGATACATTATAGGGATGTGTCCCCATTGTGGTTTTGATGCGGCTTATGGCGATCAATGTGAAAAATGTGGCTCGGCACTTAGCCCGTCAGAATTGATAAATCCAAGCTCTAAATTGAGTGGAGAGACGCCTGTTTTGAAAAATACCAACCATTGGTATCTACCCATGCAAAAGCATGAAAAATGGTTGAAAGAATGGATAGAAAAGGGCTTGTTGGATGGAAAGGCACATCACGACCCGTCTCATTGGCGATCTCAAGTTATTGGACAATGTAGGTCGTGGATAGAAGGTGGGCTCAGGGAAAGAGCCATGACGCGTGATTTGGATTGGGGGGTCAAAGTGCCATTAGAAGGGGCTAATGGAAAGGTGCTGTACGTTTGGCTTGATGCCCCAATAGGATATATTTCGGCAACAAAAGAATGGGCTGAATATAACGACAAAAATTGGAAAGATTATTGGCAAAATGAAACGGAATTAATTCATTTTATTGGAAAAGATAACATTGTTTTCCATGCCATTATTTTTCCTATTCTACTGAAGACACATGGCGATTTGGCTTTGCCCACAAATGTGGTTGCTAACGAATTTTTGAATTTAGAAGGGCAAAAACTATCAACGTCTAGAAACTGGGCAGTTTGGTTGCACGAATACCTTCAATTTTTTAACGACCAACAAGACACCTTAAGATACACGCTATGCTCCATAGCACCAGAATCCAAAGATTCTGATTTTTCGTGGACTGACTTCCAACTTAAAAATAATAGTGAATTAGTGGGGGTTTTTGGAAACTTCATAAATCGAGTTGTTGTACTGACCAACAAGTATTGGGGTGGAAAAGTCCCACTACGACATGCTATGGATGAGTATGATACAAATGTGTTGAACGAAGTTAAAACCTATCCCAATAAAATAGGCCACTGTATAGAACATTATAAATTCAGAGAGGCTCAAGCCGAACTAATGAATTTAGCCCGATTGGGAAATAAATATTTAGCCGATACCGAGCCATGGAAGCAAAAAAAAATAGACGAAACTAGAACAGAAACCATTCTCAACATCTCATTGCAAATTGCAAATTATTTGAAGGTGTTGTCACATCCCTTTATGCCATTTACTTCAGAAAAGTTACAAAAAATACTGAATAACTCCACAACCTTGTGGGATGAAATAACTGAATTGCCATCAGGACACCAAATAGGTCCTCAAGAACTATTATTTGCCAAAATTGAGGATGCTATCATTGAAAAACAAATTTTAAAGCTTAAAAAACAAATTAAAAATGAACATTTTAAAGATGGCAGCAATTTTACCAACACTTTTGCTGTGCAACCTAACAAAGGCTCAATGTGATGGGCGCTACGAAAATGAAATTTTTGTCAATACGGAAAAGACTACTGTAACCTATTCAGATGTTTATGATTGGTCGCCTTCAGAAATGGGATTGGATATGGATATTTATCAAGCTGTAGGAGATACCTTTTCAAATAGGCCACTTCTCATTTTTGCTCACGGCGGCGCCTACGTTGGTGGAGATAAAAATAATTTAGCAATGACAACGCTTTGCAAATCGTTTGCAAAACGGGGCTATGTAACGGCCTCAATCCGCTACAGATTAACGTCACTTACTAGTTTTGCACTGCCAAATGCAGAAGAAATTTTGATTCAAACAATGATTAACTCTATGTCTGACATGAAGGCGGCTATTCGATTTTTTAGAAAAGATTTTGATGAAAATGGAAATAGCTATAAAATCAATCCAAACCTCATTTTTGTGGGTGGATATTCAGCTGGGGCTATCACGGCCTTACACGTATCATCATTGGACGACGATGAAATTCCACAAGATTTAGTAAGCTATTTTGAAAATGTTGGTGGCATAGATGGAAATAGTGGCAATGAAGGTTATTCATCGTCTGTTAGTGGAGCTATCATATTAGCGGGAGCGATTAAAGACTTGTCTTTTTTAGATGAAAACGATGTTCCAGTTGTAAGCATTCATGGAACAAGCGATATGATTGTAAACTACAATTGTGGCAGTGTTTATCAAAACAATCAATTTCCTGTAATGTGTGGTGCAGGTGAGGTGCATCCTGTTTTAGATGCGATTAGTATTTATAACGATGTGTTTACCATAAATAACGGAAATCATGATGCTCCAATTTTAAACATGAACCAAACATATATACCATTCATTAGCGATTTTCTTTTGGAATTGGTATGTAATCAAACCAATGAAGTAGAATTATTTATTGAGCAGACCTTAAACGTGTCGCCTAATCCTACTGATGGGGTCATTACTTTAGAGCTTCCAGAGGGAGTTGAAAGCGTTAGATTGTATAATCAATTAGGACAATTAGTTTTGAGTTTTGTCACGACTCATTCAAAAAATAGTTTGGATATCAGTCATCTGCCCAGAGGGATGTATCAACTTGTGGTTTTTTCTCAAAAAAATGATAGATTTATACAAGAAAAGGTCTTTAAGCAATGATTGCTTTTTCAAACAAAAAGAAAAAACACAAGAGTAGCGATGTAAGACACATATACTAATATAGGTTTATAGAAAAGAAATAAGATTCTGGAAAATAGTTGAAAACAGTTAGAAAGAATCATAGCTTAAGGATTAATTAATTTCGTAAAGTTAATTTTTTTTTGACCGAAAAACAAGTTTTAAATGTAGGCTTAACAATCAGTTGTTTATTTCTTTTTAGAGAGTAGTTTTTTAAGTAAAAAATGCAATGTTAATTTTTGTATCTTGCGAGGCGAATTTTGAATATTTAAATTTTAGATAAATTGAATTTAAAAGAAAAGTTTAAAGTCGTAGCTTTTTTTGTTGCTAGTTTTTTTATTTCATTTCAGGCATTTTCTCAGTGCGGATCGTTTTCTGTTGCGGTAGTTCAAGACGATATGTGTTCCTCTAATGGAATTATCGAAATTACTCCTGACCCTATTATGGCTCCGCCATTTACGTACGATATTGTCTATCCTAATGGTAATATAAATACTGGTACTTTTTCAACTAATTCAATTCAGATAGATAGTTTAGCAAGTGGTACTTATGATGTCACGCTCTCTTCAGGTCTAGATAATTGTAATGCATCGGTATCAGTTTCTCAATATGCCTTCAGTCCAAATTTTTTCTCCCCAACTCAAAATGGTTACCACATTAGTTGTAATGGGTTGTGCGATGGTGAGTTATCAACTGCTCCTCAGCCATTTCCATTTGAGACTTATGAGATAAAATTATTTCAAGATTCCGCCAATGGTGCGCTCATTCAAACAGATGAACTGCTCCTAAATACATTTCCGCCTTCATCTTTTAGTTATGATAGCTTGTGTGCTGGATCTTATGTGATTCAATTCACCTCTCAATCTGGTTGTGTCAGAGAATTTCCTAGAACACTTTATGGGCCAGACAGTTTAGAAGTTAATGGCATTGTATCTGACGTATTGTGTAGTTCAGATTCTACAGGTGCTATTGACGTAACAGTAGATGGTGGTGTTGGTGTAGGTATTAACATTTTTGGCGATTCAATCAACTTTTTACCATATACTTTCGATTGGACTGGCCCACCTTCATTTAGCGATACTAATGAAGATATTTCTGGAGTTGGTGGAGGTGACTACAATGTGTTAGTGACAGATGCCAATAACTGTACAGTTTCAAGATCCTTTACCATCAATGACTCGGTTCCTGTATTAAGTTTAGTGGTTGATACATTCCAAAACATCAGCTGTAATGGGGTTACTGATGGTAAAATTTCTGTTAGTGGTACAGGTGGTACAGCACCTTACACTTATGAGTGGATTTCGGGTGTTTCTGGAAATGACTCTACGATTACCAACTTAGGCCCAAACACTTACGAAGTTGTGTTAACTGACGCCAACGGTTGCACAGACACTTTAGACTTTGACATTACTGACCCAACCCCTTTGAGCCATAACGATTCAATTACTCATGTGGATTGTTTTGGCGGAAATACGGGTTCTTTTGCTATAGAAATATTGGGAGGTACGCCTCCATATGCTCCAATAACGTACTCTCCAAATGTTGGGATTACGAATTCGATTACTGCCAATGGCCTATATGTATCATCACTTGTGAGTGGGACATATACTTTTACTGCAACGGATGCTAATTCGTGTGTGTACACTGATTCTGTAACAATTAATCAAAATTCAGAAATTATATTATCGTTTCCTGATACTATTTATGAAACTTGTAATGGTTCTAACGGAAGTGCTACAGTTCAAGTTAATGGTGGAATTCCTGGATATACCTACAATTGGTCGAATGGAGATACAACCACCGTTTTAGATTCGGTTCAGGGTGGAATTTACTATACCATTGAGGTCATAGATTCTTTAAACTGCTTTAAAAGCGATTCAGTTTTTGTTCCGGTCGTTGAAAGTGTTCTAATAACATCAGTTGGAGTAACCGATAATACTTGTTCTGGCGATACCTTAGGGAGTTTGTCAATAGAAACCTCTGGAGGATTATTTCCACATTTATTCAGTTACACATATTTGGGAAATACAACTACATTATCGTCTAATGATACCACCACTGTTATTAATAACCTAGCCAGTGGAAGTTATTCTTTAGAAGTAGAAGATTCATCTGGTTGTGTGAACACGTGGAGCCTGCCTATCAATGTGTCAGAAAACTCCACTTTAGATTTTAGCATAGATAGTCTAAGTTCAAGTAGTATTCTGGCATGTTCGGGAGATAATAATGGTGAGCTATTTTTAGACATTTCAGGAGGAAACCCCTTTCCGGGAAATTACTATTGGCTGTTTGTAAATGATCCTAATTTTTCTCAAAATCTTACGGTAGATTCTATTGTAGGGTTGTCAGCAGGAACGTACAATCTCACCGTTCAAGATGCCGATGGATGTACGGCTAAGCTTAGCTATGAAATTTTAGAACCTACACCACTATCTACCTCTCATGTTATTACGAACACTAGCTGTTTCAACGAAACAGACGGCGAAGCTTTAGTTATTATTAGTGGAGGAACCCCAAACTACAGCTTGTCATCCAACACATTTTCTAATTTCACTTCTTTGTCAACCGATACGTTTAGGATAACTGGCTTGTCTGAAGGTACTTATTTTTATGATGTGCTCGATACCAACGCTTGTGAATTACTTAACAACACCTTCTATATAGGAGAGCCATCACAATTAGAAATTATTGATGTAACCTCTTCACTAGAAAGTTGTTTGCTATTTGATGCTACTGCTTCTGTGAGTGTTTCAGGAGGGGTTGGGGGATATTCATACCTGTGGTCCTATGACGACAGCTTTTCTCAGCCATTAGAGCTTCAAGATGGAACATTAAATCCAACGGTTAACGCTTCCACTGTGCAAAATGTCACACAAGGATTGATTTATATCCACGTTTGGGATGCAAAATCTTGTTACACCTTAGATAGCATTGTCATATCTAGGTCAAACTCTCCACAGCTCGATTTGTTAGGTACGATTGACAATGTTTGTGATGGAGATACAGAAGGTCAAATTTCTTTCAATGCCACTGGGGGAACCCCATTTTATGAATATTCAATAGATGGTGGTGTCAATTGGCAGTTCTTAGCAACATTTGACCATCTTGCTGATGGCGTGTATTCCGCTATTGTTAGGGACTTTTTAGGTTGTACAGATGTGATTTCAAATATTAGTATTAATTCACCTCCGCCCATAACTGTTTCAGTAAGCACGCAAACAGTTAGTTGTCATGGATCTATTGATGGAAGTGCTTCTGTTGTTTCAGTCAATGGAGGAGTTTCTAGCACGGGAGTATATAGTTATAGTTGGCAAAATAGTCAAGGAGTTAATCTATGGCCTGCTAACCTTTCTGGCATAAATCCAACAGTTACTAATCTAACTCCTGGAAGCTATCAATTAGAAGTAAAAGATGATAATGGATGTAGTACCATCTATTCTCCTGTCAATATAGGAGAGCCCTTGCCTGTGACTGTCGATCTTTCCGTAATCTCCGATTATAATGGTGTAGATATCTCTTGCTTTGGATACTCAGATGCTATGATACAAGCCAATGCAAGTGGAGGAACTGGCCAATATACTTTCGAATGGTATAACTCTGTAGGTTTAAATTTAACGGACACCACCAATCAACCACCACCGTCATCTGCTTCATTTGACACCTTATCATTTTTACCTCAAGACACCTATTCTGTTATTGTTGTAGATGATAATAATTGTCTTGATAGCAATAGTATTGCAGTGACTCATCCCTCGCAAATTGACGTTAATTTCGAAAACATTGTTAACATCCGGTGTGAAGGCAACAATGATGGGCAAGCGACAGCAATCTATTCTGGAGGTTTAGGATTTGGAAATTACACGGTAAGTTGGACGGATAGTAATAATAACGTTATTTCTTTAATTGCTCAAGCTACTCAACTAGCGGTTGGTGATTATGTGGCAACTTACACAGACAATAACGGTTGTTCTGGTCATGATACGGTGACTATTAATTATTCGGAGTTATTTCAAACTACAAACTCTTTGGATACCACGTCAGTGAGTTGTTTTGGTTCAATTGATGGTAGTTATAATTTTAATGTTACAGGAGGATGGCAACCTTACACATATGTTTGGAACGACCCACTTGGTCAACAATCGGAAAAGGCTATTGGTCTAGCACCCGGACAATGGTATACCAACATAATAACGGATGCCAACAATTGTATTTTGATAGACTCGGTCTATGTCACTTCACCAGTTGACGAATTAGAAGTAAGTACTTTTTCAATTGAAGACAACGATTGTTTTGAAAATAGTAATGGTTCAATCACTATTGAAGTTGTTGGTGGATCATTTCCATATGATTTCACCTGGACTGGTCCCAACAGTTTTAGTGGATCAAACCAAAACATCGCAGGCTTAGCTGTTGGTACATATAATGTAGTGGTAATCGATAACAATGGATGTGAAAAAACAGAATCGTACGATGTAGATGGGCCTAACGCGCCTTTACAAATTAATTCTGTTATCACTGAAGGTGTAAGTTGTCATGGCTTACAAGACGGTTCGGCCAACCTTATCGGTCAGATTGTTGGTGGTACAAGCCCATACAATCAAGACTGGCAAGGTGAAAATCCCAATGTATTATCGGCGGGTAATTATAGTGTCGAAGTGACCGACAACGCCGGTTGTAAAGAGTCTGTAAGTTTTATCATTTACGAGCCGTCACCTTTATCAATGACAGTTGATGAAATTGATGAATACTGTGCAGGTCAAGATGCTCAAATTTTAGTTCATGCTATTGGTGGAACACCTTTTAATTCGGGTTTTTATCAATATGATATTGGGCAAGCATCCTTGATTTCACCCTTTCATAATTATCAATCCTCCAATGAAAATGAAGCAAATATTGTTTTAGATTTTCCAGAAAATAATAATGAAGCGGACACTTTATTTTTGTTGACGGTTACCGACCAAAACGGATGTGAGGTTTCGCAAATTGTGGAAGTTCATCCGGCTAGATTATTCTACAATAACGAATCCTTGGCTATTTGTTCTGAAGATACCATTGTGATTTCTGGTGATAGGTTTGCTCAATACGATTCTTACTCTTGGTCTATTTCTACTAATCAGCCGTTCGTTGATAATGGTTCAGACATAGAACTTGTTGTCAATAACTCTATGACTATATACCTGACGGCTTTCGACATATCTTCGGCATGTTTCTTTACAGATGAGTTGGAAATTATAGAGTTAAAGCCATCCGTTGAATTAGATGAAGATATTGGTATTCTAATGGGAGAGTCTGTCAGTATCTCAGTAACAAATGGAGAAGCGCCCTTTTTATGGAGTACAGCAGAAACGACTAATAGTATAGAAGTCAGCCCATTATTAACGACAATATACACGGCTTATGCTTTAGACACAGTGACTCAATGTATTGGATACGATTCTGTTAGAGTATTTGTGGGAATGAATGAGGGTTTTTCACCCAACGCTGATGGTTATAACGACACATGGAAAATTGATTATTTAAATCAATATGAGTCATTGCAAATTGAAATTTTTAATCGCTGGGGAAATTCTTTATGGAAAAGTGCGTCTCCCAATATTGTTAATTGGGATGGAAAACACAATGGTAAAGAGTTACCCGTAGGTACCTATTATTATATTATTACCTTTGATGATAGCATGAGTAATGAACCATTAACCGGTCCGGTAACTATTGTAAGATAATTGGGGATGAAAAAGTTTTTACTGTTTTTAGTGTTAGTATTGTTATTTTCTGAGGTGCGATCTCAACAATTACCTCAGTTCACAAGCTATCAGCTAAGTCCATTTTTGTATAATCCAGCTTATGCAGGAGTCGATAAAACCACTCAGATAAACGCAGTTATAAGAAACCAATGGTCAGGCGTTAGAGATGCGCCTCAAACTGATATCATTAGTGGTTATGGGTTGCTTAGAAACGAAACCATGGCCTTAGGGGGAACTGCATTTAAAGACGTTGCTGGAGCTGACAGTCGCCGTGGCATTACAGCCAGTTATGCCTACCATCTTAAAATAAATAGTGAAACAAATTTATCTTTAGGTTTGTCGGCTGGCTTTCTACAATATCGTCTCGACCATACGATTATAAACCCTTATGACGATGGTGACCCTATTTTTAATAA
This sequence comes from uncultured Flavobacteriales bacterium, assembly GCA_963991165.1. Lineage (GTDB taxonomy): Bacteria > Bacteroidota > Bacteroidia > Flavobacteriales > UBA7312. The sequence goes on from CAXDOW010000052.1 coordinate 8,861, forward strand.
TTCAATACTGTCTTCGGTTGTGCCAACCGCTAGTTTCGGAGCGTATTTTTTTACGGAAGATTACTACGCCTCTTTGTCTGCTCCTCAGTTGTTGACTTCCAATTTTAATATTAATGAAAAATATGAAGACAACATCATTGTTTCCGATGGTTTAACTAGCCACATTTATCTGAGTGGTGGATATCATTTCAAGCAAATTGATGATTTCGTAATTACGCCTTCTTTACTTTTAATGATAGCTCCACCAGCACCTGTAGCAGTTGAACTTATGGCAAAGGTGACTTATAAAGACTTTCTTTGGTCCGCCTTGTCTTACAGATTAAGCGATGCCGTATCTTTGTATGTAGGTGTAGATATTAATGATCGATTTTACATAGCGTATTCCCACGATTTCCTTACCTCAGAATTGTCTTCGGTTTCTAGTGGGACCAACGAGTTCAAACTGGGCTTTAGGTTTAACAAACCCCAATAAAAAACCCCTTAAATCAATAAAGGGCTCTTTTAATTGTCATATAATAAAGCTAACCAAAAACAAATCTTATGACGCACAAATTTAAGGATTAAGCGTTCTTTAATTCTAAGGGTATGTTTTTGTTTTTAACACTCTATTGTTAGTTAAGTTATGCTAATGACTTAACTTTAAATATCAATTTTCAGTCAGTCAGATTCTTTTAAATTTAAATCCTTTAGAGTGGAAGTAATTTAAAAATTTGGGTAAAACAAACATTAGATTTTTCATTGACTTTTGATTGTCGTGAAATACGATAATGGAACCATTCTTTGTGTCTCTAATGACCTTTTGTAAGCATTTTTGAGGACTTAATTTCGAGTTAAAATCCCAGCTTAGCACATCCCACATTATGATATTATATTGCTTTTTTAAGTGACTAATTTGAGAAGGTTTGATTTTGCCATAGGGAGGTCTAAAAAGCGTTGTATTTAGTATATTATGACATTTTTCAATATCATAAAAATAGGTTTTATTTTCAGTCTTCCAGCCGTTGAGATGCGAGTAGCCATGATTTCCCACTGAATGACCGTCTTGTAATATTTTTTTGTACAACGAATAGTCCTTTTCTACCTGTTCACCAGTTAGAAAAAAAGTAGCTTTGGCATTGTATTTCTTAAGCTCTTTGAGAATAAAGGGTGTCAGTTCTGCGAACGGACCATCGTCAAAGGTGATGTAAATTGATTTTTCACTGGAGCTATACTTCCAAACTAATGATGGAAAGAGAATTTTTAAAATTCGATACATCAACTTACTAACTACCCCCTCCAATCAATTAGTTCCTATTGGTATTTTTGGTACATCTCAACAATCTTTTCTTGAAACTCTGTGTCGTTATTCATAGTTGTTATCGTGTACATGTTTGAAATAATTTGATTAGCCAATTGATAGTCTCTATCCATTTTACTTAGCACATCGTCTTCCAAACCGTTATAATAATCGAGTTCTTCAAAATAGATGTCAATTAGAATACTAATAATTTCTCTTGCCTTTTCGGCTTTTCCAATTTTGTAGTAACCTTCGGCAATAGGTAAATTAAAAAAGCTATAAGGAATAGCCTCATTGGGCATAATGGCTAAGCACTTATCGAGTACTTTTTCGGCTCTTTCAAAATCCTTTTCAATAATTAGAGCATCTGCCAAACGAGAAAAATTATTTTTAAAGTTTAGGGTCATTCTCATATTGGTTTCATCTAAATATATGGTAGAATCACTCAAATTGCCCCATTTAAACTTGTTCATCACATTGTCATACATGATGTCGGTAGCGACCTCACCGGCTTGACTGTCATTTGAATTAGCTAAATAGGGAACAAATCGATAGGCTAAGCCCTCAAGTTGAAAATATTTTTCTAGTCCCATGAAGTTGTCATTACCAACCGTTATGGCAAAATAGATTGGCCTTTCCCAATTAAAATTGGCGAGTATGTCCAAGACCATCATTTCGTTTTTGTTAATCGTATTTCCTTTTAATTCCCATTTTATCTCATCAACAATTCTTGCGGTATCCTCAATTGCAACAATATTTTTTTGGATGATAGCTTCTTTGTCAATGGTGAGTTTTAATTTTTTTGTTGGACAATAGTCGGCTTTTTGTCCATTTCGGGTTAACCCTCTTGTTCTGTCGTCATCACTTGCAATAAAATTAACAACATCGCTAACTTCAACATATCCTTTGTTATTGTCATTAATAACGACATAATCTCTTGTACCTTGTTTGTATTTGTCCCAAGTTAATGAACTAGGTATTGGGGCTGCATCGTATGCTGCTCGCTTCATTTGGTCAATATACCAATCGGTATTAAATAAGCTAAGGTTGACTACTCTAATATCCGTTCTAATGCCCTCAACTTCTTGAGCGTACCATAAGGGGAAAGTGTCGTTATCTCCATTGGTAAAAATGATGGCGTTGGGAGCACATGAGTTCAAATAGTTTGATGCAACATCTCTAGCAGTATATCTGTTTGAACGATCATGATCATCCCAGTTTTCTTTGGCCATAAGGGTAGGCACAAATAATAAACAGAGAACTGTACCTGCTACAGCACTATTGGTTCGAGATAGTTTTTTAGATAAAAAATCGATGACGGAAAGCACTCCAATTCCAATCCAAATACAATAAGCGTAGAACGATCCAACGTAGGCATAGTCCCTTTCTCTGGGCTGGAAAGGATATTGATTGAGGTAAACAACAATAGCAATACCAGTAAAAATAAACAGTAATAAAACAACAAAGGCATCTTTATTATTTTTATTAAAATGGTACAGCATTCCAATGACACCTAACAAAAAAGGTAACATAAAGTAAATATTTCTTCCTTTATTGTCCCTCATATTTTTGGGGAGGTTATCTTGTGGGCCAAGCCCTCTAATTTGTTCATCAATAAGTGGAATGCCACTTAACCAATTTCCTTTATTAATTTCACCATGTCCTTGAATGTCATTTTGCCTTCCAGAGAAATTCCACATAAAATATCGCCAATACATATGACCCAATTGATATGTAAAGAAGTAAGTTAAATTTTGTGAAAAGGTAGGTGGTCTATTTACATTTTTATGACCTGACCATTGTTGATAGGCCTTTGCGTGAGAGGCCTGGGTTGAACTCCACATTCTTGGAAAGAAGCTTGTGAATTTAGAGTCGTATACAGGTTTTGAATTTTTTCTATCATTGGTGATTACATACTTTCCTTTTTCTTCGTCTTTGGTATAAACAGGTTTGCCGTCTTTTAAATCAACCACTCTGGCGTTGTAGTACTGTCCGTTAAGAATGGGCCATTCGCCATATTGCTCTCGATTTAAATACGCCAATAAGCTAACCGCATCTTCAGGATTGTTTTCATCAATTGGGGTATTTGCATTGGAACGAATTACTAAAATGAAAAAGGTAGAATATCCAATTAGTATGGCTGCCAAGCTAAATAGTGAAACTCCCAAGATAGGTTTGTTGTTCTTTTTGGCGTAGTTAAGCCCAAAGACAATTCCAGAAACAATTAGTATAAAATAAATGATGGTCCCGACATTAAATGGAAGGCCAATAGTATTAACAAAAAATAACTCACATTTTCCGGCTAAACTAACGACGCCAGGAATCAATATGTTTTGCAATCCTCCAGTTAAAAGTAAGGCCAAAACAAACACCTTAAGCAATCCAAATTTATCAACTTTATACTTTTTGAAATAATATATGAATACAACCGCTGGAATTGCCAAAAGATTTAACAAGTGAACACCTATTGACAGACCAATTAAGTAGGCGATAAATACAATCCATCGAGATGCATATTTGTCATTTTCTTCGCTTTCCCACTTTAAAATGGACCAAAATGTGATGGCAGTAAAAAAGGAAGACATAGCATAAACCTCCCCTTCAGTAGCAGAAAACCAAAAAGAGTCGGAAAAAGTATAAGCCAAAGCACCTACGATACCGCTACCAAACACCGCCATATATTTGGAAAAAGAAACATCATTATTGCTCGCCATCATAATTTTTTTGGCCATGGCAGTAATTGTCCAAAAAAGAAATAAAATGGTAAGAGCACTACACAGAGCCGACATGATATTTATCATATAAGCTACATTGGCAGTGTCTGAAGCAAACAAACTAAAAAATCGACCCATAAGTTGGAAAAAAGGCGCTCCAGGTGGATGACCAACTTCCAGCTTATAAGCTGTGCTAATATATTCGCCACAATCCCAAAAACTGACGGTGGGTTCAATTGTTGAAAAATAAACCAAAAATGAGATTAAGAACGTAAGCCATCCTATTAGATTATTAAGCTTTGAATAAGTCATAGATTTGATAGTAAGTTGTTTTTTTGCGAATTTAATAAATAAATTCAATAAACTTTTGTTTCGGCGGGGTTGATGTTTTGATACAAATAATTATTTGTTAAATTTGCAACTTCTTTTATTGCCCGATGGTGTAACTGGCAACACGTCTGGTTTTGGTCCAGAAGAGTCTAGGTTCGAGCCCTAGTCGG
>CAXDOW010000053.1:0-13029 GCA_963991165.1 uncultured Flavobacteriales bacterium
GTGGAGAAGGATATATAAACGAATCCATGATCACTGGTGAAAGCCTATCGATATTCAAAAACAAAAAGGAAAATGTCATTGGTGGTACCATTCTAGTTGATGGAAACATTAGAATTAAAGCTACAAAAATTGGTCAAGAAACCGTATTATCGAACATCATTCATCTTGTTAAAAATGCTCAAAATGATAAACCAAAAATTCAACGCCTTGGTGACAAAGTCAGCAGTATATTTGTTCCAGTAGTCGTTGGTATTTCTTTTTTTACATTCTTAGCTAACTTTCTTATTTTTGATATTACCCTATCTGACTCCATCATGCGATCTATCGCAGTTTTAGTTATTTCTTGCCCTTGTGCCATGGGACTAGCAACGCCCACTGCTGTAATGGCAGGTTTAGGAAGAGCTGCTAAAATGGGCATCCTTATCAAAGGAGGAACCACTTTAGAAGAGTTTGCTGATGTGAATTCTTTTATATTCGATAAAACTGGGACCCTTACTACCGGTCAATTCAAGATAAATAAATTAGATTGTAAAAAGGAGGAAAAACAAGAAGTTATTAATCTTATATACAATCTTGAAATGCATTCATCACATCCAATAGCGGACTCATTAGTCAGCCACTTAAAAAATGATGCTCAACCACTAGAGATGAAGAATGTTAAGGAAATAAAAGGACAAGGAATACAAGCTATTTGGAAGGGAAAAACATACAAGTTAGGAAGTTCATCATTTGTCAATTTTAAGGATGATAACTTCCAAATTTTTTTAAAGAAAGAAACTTCAATCATTGCCAAAATAAATTGTAGTGATGAAATCAAAGAGTTTGCAGCAGATACTATAAAAAAACTAAAATCAGAGGGATTATCCACTGTCCTACTTAGTGGTGACAAAACGGAAAATTGCCTTGCCGTTGCCAAAAAAATTGGTATTGAACAAACCTATTCAGAGCAATTACCTCAAGAAAAATTACGACAGATTGAAATACTGAATATCAAGCATAAAACAGCAATGATTGGAGATGGTATAAACGACGCTCCTGCTTTAGCCAAAGCCAACATCGGTATTTCAATTGGTGGTAGCACTCAACTAGCTATGGAAACCGCACAAATTGTATTACTTAACAAAATAAATCTAAAACAATTATATCAAGCATTTAAAATTAGTAAACACACACTACTAACCATCAAACAAAATCTTTTTTGGGCTTTTTCTTATAACATCATAGCTATTCCTATTGCCGCTGTAGGTTTACTTAACCCAATGTGGGGAGCATTATTTATGGCCTTTTCGGATATAGTAGTCATCGGAAACTCATTACGACTTAAACATAAGAACATCTTAAGATGATGAAATTTATCTTTTCTTTATTAATCATTCTTCTAAGCCATCAAGTATTTGGACAACATAAATTTTTACCGCACGATTTTGTTCCTGGTAATATCCCCTCTTATAAACCTTCGTACAATGAAAATTTCCCATCATGGGCGAAACAGCTTTATCAAGAAAATATCAACTTTTATGACCTTCAAAAAGAGTATGAAAATTGGAAAAAATTAGATTTAAACTCCTTTAAAGCCATAGAACGATATTACAAAATATGGAGCAGACACGTTATTCATTACACGAAAGAGGATGGTAGTATCCAACTAACTAAACCCGCAGTAAAATCAAAATCGCAACGCATTCAATCCTCCAACAATCAAAACGAATGGACCTTTTTAGGACCAAAAGAAACATTTTTTTTAAGTGAAAACGGGCAAGATATGGGAGCTAGTTGCCCTTGGCAAGTCAACGTCTATTCGTTTGATGTTTCCAAATCGAATGACTCCGTTTTATATTGTGGAACAGAAACAGGGTTTGTGAGCAAATCTATCAATCACGGAAACTCATGGACACTACTTGGTGATAATTATAGCTTTGGAGGAGGAATTACCGCCATTGCTATACATCCTCAAAATGATAATATGGTCTATGTTGCTGCTGGACAACAGATACATAAAACAACGGACGGGGGTCAAAACTGGAATGAGTTACTACCCTCTGATGCTCTATTCTATGCCGATAAAATCAGTATAGACGAAAATAATCCCCATATCATTTTTGCTGCTGGATCGACAGGAATCTATAAGTCAGAAAATAATGGTCAAAATTGGTCCAATGTGTGGAACCGGCAGACCTACGATATTCATTTCAAAACTGATAATTCCTCTCACATTTTTGCTATCAGTACCTACTTTACTTTTTTTCAATTTATATACTCTACCGATGGGGGCGAGACATTTATAATTGACAGTGATTTCCCCTCAACTATTTCTGATGAAAGTGGAGGTTTATTAGCCGTCAGTGAATCCGAGCCAGAACGTATCTTTTCTCTTTTGCTCAGTGATGATGATACTCCCCTATTATATGAACATAATCTCACGACAAATGATTGGACCTTATTAGCAACCGGTCAAAGCAATGAGTTTCCTTTAGAAAATTGGCAAGGATTTTACGATTTGGCATTTGAAGTATCTCCAGACGATGCGAATATTATGTTTGCTGGTACATCAAGTCTATACAAATCTACTAATGGAGGAAGTAATTTCTCTTTAGTTGGTGGTTATGGGGGTGATTTTTCCATTCACCCTGATGTACAATACATGAAATTTCTTAGCAATAATAGAATATGGCTAGCAACCGATGGAGGATTTACTTATTCTTCTGATAATTTCGGTAATACGACCAATGCTTTTTCTAAAAACCATAACTTAATAGGGTCGGATTTCTGGGGATTTGACCAAGGATGGAATGAAGATATTATTGTAGGTGGCAGATATCACAATGGAAATACAGCCATAGCCGATTTCTACGAGCAAAAAGCATTAAGAATGGGAGGCGCGGAATCGCCAACTGGTTGGATAATGAAAGGAAAAAGTAGACACGCTGCCTTCAACGACTTAGGCCCTGGATGGATTTTACCACCAAATGCAGAGTCGGTCCCTGAAGGACGATTTAACTTTAATAAATATCCTAATATGGATGAGTATGGTGGTAGACGTAGCAATATGGTGTTTCACCCCAACTATTATGAAGTAATTTTGTTAGGGGAAGGTGATGGGATATGGAAAAGTACTGACATGGGGGTTAATTTTGAACTTCTTCACGATTTTGATAACAGAGTACGCTTTATTCAGATAGCTCACAAAGATCCGAATATCATATACGCCGATGTTGTCAATGAGGGTCTTCACAAGTCAGAAGATGGTGGCTTAACATGGCAACATAAAGCTAGTTTAACGGACGGACCTAATGGACAAAACTTATGGAAAGGAAAACTTCATTTTGACATTTCACCAAATGACCCCAATACACTATATGCCTGCCTAAATAACGGAAAATGGTCATCGGATTTAGGAAAAGTATTTAAATCAGAAGATGGTGGAGACAGTTGGGTTGATTGGACAGCAAATCTCAACCCTTATTCTAAGTGTATAGTTGTACAGCCAGACCTAAATGGAAATGATATATTATATCTTTTTACAACAAATAATAATGAAGACAACGCCAATTGTTACATCCGAAGGCACAATGAAGATAGCTGGACAATCTATGGAAGTGGGTATCCTGTTGGTAAAAAAGTAAACTTGGCCTTACCTTTTTTTAGGGACAGTAAATTGAGAGTAGCTGGCTCAGCTGGCGTATGGGAAACTACTTTGGATGAACCAAATTTCAAACCATTTATACAACCTTGGGTAAATCGACCCATCATCAACTGTTTTTCGGATACCATTCAATTCAATGACCATTCTATTATCAACCACGAAAGTTGCAGTTGGTCATGGACTATTGAGCCATCTCCCGAATATATAGAAAATGAAAACATGAGAAATCCAAAAGTTGTTCTTGGTGATGTAGGAAGCTATGACGTAACCTTAACTATCAATAAAAATGGTCAAAGTTATTCCAAGACCATTGAAAATATGATTCAAGCGTTGGAGTGTCCTTCACTCGAAAATTGCAATAATCCAGCCCTCGTTCCCAAAAATAGCTGGGAACTGAGGTATGTGAACAGCGAAGAAACAAATTACCCCGGACTGGCTACCATGGCATTCGACAATAACATAGAAACTATTTGGCACACTCAATGGAGTAGTGGATCTGATACATATCCTCACCAGATTGAAATTGATTTAGGAGAAGAATACAAGATTTACGAATTCACCTATCAAACAAGACTAAATAGTGAAAATGGTCGAATCAACGACTACGAATTGTATTTTAGTACCGACAGTTTGAATTATGGTGATATAGACACAAGTGGTCAATTTGAAAATATAGCTGCTCCACAGAAACTTGTTTTTAACCCGCCCAAAGTAGGTCGATATATGAAACTAGTGGCTCTTTCAGAGGTAAACGGGAATACCTGGGCATCAGTAGCAGAATTGGATATAAAAGCATGTTATAACACTTCAAGTATTTCTCAATTCGATGTTCAATCAATCAGTGCTTTTCCAATACCAACAAAAGACGTTTTGGAAATAGAATTACCTTCTCATTCAAAAAATCACCAGTTTGTAATCTACTCCAGCAATGGACAACTCATCCAAAAAGGAACATTATCGGGAAGAGGTAAAACGGTTCGATTAAATCTTTCAAACTTGAACGATGGAATTTACATTGTCCAAATCACTGACCAAAATAATAGTCATTATTATATCAAAACCGTCAAAGAATAACACTATTTTATTTGAAACAAACTATCCACAACGATCAGCTTTTCTGTTGTAAACCCTTCGGCGTAGCTGACCCTAGATAAACGTCCTAAGTTTGCTGCTCTATAACGAACGCTATCTAAAAATGCTTGACTCGAGATGATGGTTTCGGGCTCTTTGGAATTAGCATTGTAGAATTGCGAAGCATAGGTCTGAACTACTTCCATTTTATGTTCCATAAAATCAGTAATATCGACTACAAAATCGGGTGGGATTTCTTGAAATTGAATGTAGTTATACACAGCATTTGGCCGCCAAGCATCTTGACCAGTATCAATTTTAGGTAATCCTGACAAAAAACAAGCATCAGAAACCAAATCTGACGCTTTTTTATGATCTGGGTGCCGATCATCAATGGCGTTGGCAAGGACAATTTTGGGACGAAATTCTCTTAACAGCTTAATCACTTCGAGTTGATGTAATTCATTATTCTCAAAAAATCCATCTCTAAAGTTCATATTATGACGAACTTCTACTCCTAGCAATTCAGCAGCTTTTGCAGACTCTTCATCTCTAATAGAAGCACTACCCCTTGTCCCAAGTTCTCCTCGAGTCAAGTCAACAATTCCTATCCTATGACCATGATGAATAAGTTTTGCTATGGTTCCTCCACAACCCAACTCTACATCATCAGGGTGGGCCCCAAAAGCTAGAATATCTAATAAATTACTTTTCATTATTCTATTGGTTTAATCCAAAATTAATTTGCTTGTAACTTTCTTTGTCGCCATTGTGCTAAAATCGATATTAAGACAACTATGGCAATGGAATAATAGACAAATGTTGGTATGGGCATTGGATCGCCTTTGGCATAGGAATGTAATCCTGACAGATAGAAGTTCACACCAAAATAAGTCATAATAATAGAGCTGTATGCCACTAAAGAAGCCAAATTAAAGGCAAATAATCCTTTTAGTTTTGGAATGAAACGCATGTGCAGAACAAAGATATAGATAAGCATACTGGCCAAAGCCCATGTTTCTTTAGGGTCCCACCCCCAATATCTACCCCACGATTCGTTAGCCCATATACCACCTAAAAAAGTACCTATTGATAACATAAATAATCCTGAGGTGATACTTAGCTCATTGATAAAAGTTAACTCCTTAATACTAGAAGAAATTTTTGTCCTATTATTAGTGTTTTGAATGACCATAAGTATCAAATTTAAAAAGCCAAGTAAAGCACCAAGTGCTAAAAAACCATAACTAGCCGTAATAATAGCCACATGAATGATTAACCAATAAGAATTTAGAACTGGAACAAGATTAGTAATTTCTGGATCAAGCCAGTTTAGAGCAGCAACCATCAACAAAAGTGATGACAACACCGCTGTTGCAGCTACTGTCATTATACTTTTTCTAGAGAATATAAATCCAGCTAAAACAGTAGCCCATGCAATGTATATGACACTCTCATAAGCATTACTCCAAGGAGCATGACCCGAGATAAACCAACGCCCCACCAACCCTAGAGTATGGGCAATGAAACCAGCAATAATGCCAAAAAATAATATCTGAATAATTAGCTTTCGCCATGCTCTTTGTTTTAAAATCTGTTGGATAAGTAACAATACCATCATCACCCCAATGATGGCGTAGAAGTATGACAAATGATTAAAGATTCTAGCATTATTGTAAAAATTTTCTGTTTTAAGTTTGAGATCACTGGGATACACATCAAATCCAAACTTTTTCTGATAGTTTACAATAGCATTTAGGGTGTTGTTTGCTACTTGATAATTACTATCAACTATGGCTTGTTGTAAGCTCTGATAATAAATGGGTAGAATGGAGCTGACAAATAACGAATCATCTCCCATCAGTATCCCCTCGTTCATAGACGGAGAAATCCATTTATTGTAAGGGTCATCTGGAATGGGAAAAAAACGTAAAAAAGAACCATTGTAAAGCATGTATGAGACGTTAACTCTTTCATCGACCGCTATTACTTCTTTGTCGAACTTGTTTCTTTCAGCTGGTTTTTTGGCATATGCTTTTTCTACATCTTCTGTTAACACATATTTGGCTTGATTGCTAAAAAATGAGAGAAATGAAGTGTACTTATCATCAATACCTAACTTGTCTCTCAACTCTTCATTATTGACTTTTATCATGGGTGCTAATTGCCAAACATAAGGGTTTTGCAACATACCCAAGACAACCTGATTTGGGTTAAGTCCATTGTAATGACTCTTTCGACTTACTTTTCTCAATATTTCGGAGGCCGTCGTTCCAAATGGTTTCATTCTACCACCATCGTCTTGCACTACCAACATTCCAAAGCGATTGGCATGTTCAACGCTTATAGCATTGGATAAAATCAAGGAATCCACTTCTTCAATGCTTTGGGCAGTCGAAGCAATGGACAGAAACACAAAGATTAAAACAGTGGTAAGACGCTTCGTTCTCAATTCTTGCAGCCGTCTTTTGAGATTTGAAAATCGAGTTTTTCTTGAAAAGATAGTCGCAATCATGCCAATTGTCATGAGAAGATAGCCAATATAACTTACCAAAGTTCCCCAAAAGTCATGATTGACAGAAAGGACAGTTCCTAATTCATCTTTATCATAAGATGCTTGAAAAAACCGATAACCTCGATAATCTAATATATTATTCATAAAAATTCGTTGAGAAAACTCCTCTTTTCCATCAATGACAGTAACTTCACTAGCAAAGGATGACGGACTATTTGATCCAGGATATCGATCTAATTGAAAATCATTAAGTTCTACAAAAAAGGGAGTCTGATAGTATTTAGAGCCATAATTTAGGGTAAAATTCAAGCCCCCTAATTGAAAATGACTGTTGTTAGTCACCATTCCTTTGTCGCCAAACAACTCGACTATTTTTTCCTCCCCATTGCTCTTAACTTTTACCTTCAAAATATCCTCAATTTCTTGACCTTCTGGATTGACTCCTTCGTAGTAATCGATTGTGGCCTTATCATACATAGATGGAATGACAAAGTTTTGACCCATTACGGAATACAAGGAACGTAACATAAGTGGCTGAATGCTGTCTTTAATAATGGTTCCCTGAAACTGGTCGGCCATTCTCATAAATTGTCCATCACTTGGAAGCTGTATCATCAAGTTTTCATCTTGAAAGAAAATATTAACATGACCAGGAAGAGGAACTCCAAAAGAGAAATTTAATCCCAAAATTCGCTCTGCCTTTCCCTCTTGCAAATGATAGGTTTCTCTGCCATTTGCTCCAGCCATAACGACGGTCAAAGTTGGCCCTCCTTGACCAACAATGAGAGTGTCTTTGGCATTTTTAATAAAATCTAAATATTCAATGGAAACATCATGATTAAGAAAATCTACTTTATGAGTAAATTCGTTAGATTTCAAAAAAGTCAACGGGCCAGTGTAATTGTGCAATAACAATGGTTTATCATAAACATATTGATACTGATTGTCATGAACTTTGAGCTGTAAGAACGTACGATCGGATATTATCAGGTTAGTCTTATCGCCTTCTCTAATAGGCATCATTCCTTCGTAGCTGATATAACGGGTAATTCCTGCTCCAATCACAATCACCACAAAGGATATATGAAACATCAAGACAGGCCATTTTTCTTTTCGCCATAGTTTATATCTGTTAATGTTGGCTATCATATTGATGGTCAATAACACAATAACAATTTCAAACCATGTGGCGTTGTAAATAAGGGCCTTAGCCGTTTGGGTGCCATAGTCGTTTTCAATAAAGGTAGCATATCCAATGGCTACAAAGAAAAACAATATAAGAAATGCCATTAAGCGCATCGAAAAAAGAACGGAAATTAGTTTGTTTAACATTGTTTTTAATTAAGAGTACAAAATTACTGATTTCTGTGTTTTTTAGACTGAAAAAAAGTATATTTCGGCATGTCTTCAATTACTCTTTTAGGGGCCGGGAATTTGGCCACACACTTGGCATTATCATTGCATCAGGCAGGACATACCATTACCCAAGTTTTTAGCAAAACTAAAGAATCGGCACAACTGCTTTCCAATCGGCTCGATTGCCCCTACACGACTGATTTAAAATCTATTTTACCCACCGATATAGCCATCATTGCGGTGAACGATGATGCCATTAAAGAGGTTGAAAAGCATATATCTTTTCCAAAAATACATACCTCTGGTTCAATGTCAATAGACTGTTTAAATGGAAAAAATATAGGAGTACTCTACCCCATTCAATCTTTTTCTAAGAACAAAACTGTTGACCTAAGCGAAACACCCATTTGTATAGAAGCTAACAACGATATGTTTCTGCAACAAATAGAGACTTTAGCTCGCTCTTTGTCAAATTATGTTTTGCCATTAAAAAGTCAGCAAAGAGCACACCTTCATTTGAGTGCCGTGATGGCTTGTAACTTTAGCACTTTGATGTATGTTTTAGCTGAAGAAATTTGCTCAAAACATGCTATTCCTTTTGATTTATTACATCCCTTAATTGAAGAAACTGCCAAAAAAGTAAACGATATGAACCCCTCAGCAGCATTAACAGGTCCAGCAAAACGTGGCGATGCATCGGTATTGAAACAACATGCCCATTTGTTAGAATCTGACCAAGAAAAAAAACAAATCTATCAGTTATTAAGTCGTAGTATTGCAAAAAGAAACTAATGAACTACAAAGAAAAGTTGAAAGATATAACCACCTTCATTTTTGATGTAGATGGCGTACTTACCGACGGAAAAATTTTTTTACACCCTAGTGGAGAACAAATTAGAAGCATGAATGTGAAAGATGGTATGGCTATCAAAATTGCTATTCAAAAGGGGTTCAAAATTGGAATTATTTCTGGCGGCAAAAGCGAAGGCCTAGTACAACGTTTTAAGCATTTAAAGATTCAAGATATTTATTTGGGATGCCAAGACAAAGCCGAAGCATTAAGTGATTTTATGCACATTCATCAGATTGAAAAGAAGCATATTTTATACATGGGAGATGACGTCAATGACTGGGAAGTTATGCAAGAAGTTGGCTTAGCTTGTTGTCCTCAAGATGCCGTCCCTGAAATAAAAAAAATAGCCCACTACGTTTCTCACATTAATGGCGGTCATGGATGTGTTAGAGATATTATTACTCAAACCCTTAAAGCTCAAGATTTATGGACAAATTAATGGCCTTTTTTAAACTCATCAGGTTCAAAAATATTCTAATTATTGCCCTCACTCAATACCTTATCAGATATGCTTTGATTATTCCCATGACTCAATCTTTTAGTTTGAGTGATATGGAGTTTGCACTCTTAGTCTTATCTACATTATTTATTGCTGCTGGAGGTTATATAATTAACGATTATTTTGACACCAAAGTGGATAGACTAAATCAAAAAACACTCATCATTGACCACACCATAAAACGACGAGAAGCAATATTTATGCATATAGTTTTAAGTACTTTAGGGGTGTTTATTGGGTTTTATTTAGGATGGAAAGTAGGTCTTTTAAATTTAGGATTAATCAATTTTTTTTCAGTAACCGCTCTGTGGTTCTATTCTACCCATTTTAAAAAAGAAAATCTCAGTGGAAATTTATTAGTCAGCCTGCTAGCAGCATTGGTTTTATTAGTGGTCCCACTATATGACATTATCCCAAATCCCAATCCTAATGGAGAACTTGCTTTTTATGCTATTTGTAACTATGCCATTTTTGCTTTTCTCACCACATTCATAAGAGAAGTTGTGAAAGATTTTGAGGATGCTAGTGGAGATCATAAAATGGGCTTTAAAACGTTCGCTATAAGGCATCCTAAATCTGCCATTAGAAGCATTCAGTTTCTGAGCTTGATACTGATTATCATCATTGGATTTGTTGCTGTTGTTCAGATAAATTACGAGGCCTATTACGCAGCACTCTACGTCATTATCGCTGTCATACTTCCCTTTATTTACTTTTTTGTAAAACTGCTCACAGCAACTGAAAAGGTGCATTTTTATCATCTAAGTCAAGTTATAAAGTGGATTATGGTTACAGGTACGCTTTCCATTTTAGTGTTCACCCTTTTGTTTTAATGTATGTTAAGTCATCTGAACGATAAATCAGTATTTTTAGCGTCTCAATCGCCACGACGAAAAGAACTTCTCCAATCTTTAAACATTACTTTCCAAGTTCGTCCTACCTCCGTTTCCGAATCCTATCCATCCACCATTCCAATAAGAGAAGTCGCTGAATTTTTAGCTCGAAAAAAAGCACATTTCTTTACCATTCAAAATAATGAGATTTACATTACTGCAGACACGGTTGTTGTATCAAATCAACGAATACTTAATAAACCCAAAAACGAAACAGAAGCAGAACAAATGCTTCTTTCCTTATCGAATCAAAGTCATACCGTGTATACTGGAGTGTGTGTGCAGTCCAAGGAAAAAAAAATCAGTTTCACAGAAGGCACTGAAGTTTTTTTTAACCCTTTGACAGCAAAAGAAATTGAGCATTATATTCAGCAACATCATCCATTTGACAAAGCTGGAGGATATGGTATTCAAGATTGGATTGGTCGAATCGGAATTAGTAAAATCAATGGGTGTTACTATAATGTCATGGGCTTGCCTTTATCTCGACTTTATAGCTTTCTGCTAAAACTTTAGTATTTTTGCTTAAAGTAATAAAACAAGCTCGTCTTATGAAGTTATATGTTATCGTTGTTTTTTCTCTTTTTCTAGCATCATGCTCAACGATGAAAAACATCAAGCTTTTTGACAAACAAAAGGGTAGTAATTTTGTCAAAACACAAACCTTTGCTAAACATAAACTTCAAGAAGGTGATATTCTTCATGTAAAAGTCATTGGAATTCAAAAAGAATCATTTGACATTTTTAATCTAGAAACCAATGCTAATAATACGCAAACCACCTCTGCTAATTTATTTTTAAATGGCTTTACTTTAGATAGCAAAGGGTTCATTGAAATCCCTACTCTTGGTAAAATTTATTTGAAAGATTTAACCATAGAAGAAGCCAAAGAGGTTATTCAACAAGAAGCCGATAAATATTTGAACAACTCAACTATTATTGTAAAACATATCAATTTTGAAATTACGATTTTAGGAGAAGTAAATAGACCAGGTACATACACCGTTTACAAAGATCATATTACTATTTTGGAAGCCTTAGGATTATCAGGAGACCTTACAGACTATGCCAATAGAAAAAAAGTAAAGCTAATTAGAGATGAAAGCATCATCTACATTGATTTGACTAAAGTAGAAACGCTTTATTCTCAAAACTTCACACTTAAAGCGAATGATGTTCTCTACATAGAGCCCTTAAGAAATGTTCGCTTAAGAAGCTCAAATGCTCAAATCTATATTTCAGCTATTTCAAGTATTGCTTTGATTGCAAACATTGTTTTTGGAATACTCAATACAAACTAAACATCTTACTATGTATCAAAGCGAACCTTCAGAAGAGAGAGAAAAAATAGATTTAAATAATTTAATAGATCGTTTTTCTATTTTTTGGAAACAAGTGTTATGTTCTGTCATCTTATTCCTTATTATCGCCTTCTTGTACAATAGATATTCCTCCAAAGTCTATAAATCTTCTACCACTATTTTAATTAAAGAAGATAACAATTCCAGCTTGGGAGGGGATAACTTATTCGATGGAATTGACTTATTTGGAGGTCAAAAGAATATCAAAAACGAGATTGGAATATTACGGTCCTTTTCATTGACCAAAAAAACACTCCAATCATTAAACTTTAGAGTATCCTATTTTCACTCAGGTAATTTAAAATCTGAAGAGGTCTATGTAAAGTCTCCCTTCATAGTTGAAATAAACGAATCAAAAAATGCGATTATCAATCAGGAGTTTGAGGTCAAAATTATTTCCCAAGATGAATTTACCATTTCTATTGAATGTGATAATGTAAAAGCGTTTGACTTAAAAAATGAAACTTATGTGAGCAACCAAGAAATAGATGTTGAGTACAAGCAAACTCATCGCTTTGGAGAAGTCATTTCAACACCCTTTTTTGAATTCACTTTATTAAGAAACAATTTTGATTTTTTTACGGACGAACAATGGGATTCCTATTTTTTCAAAATTCATAGCTACAATGACTTAACGGAGCAATTCTTGAGCCAAACATCCGTCAATGAAATTGACAAAGACGCTTCCATATTACGGATCTCATTGGAGGGAGCAAACCCAAAAAAAATTAATGATTTCCTAAATAAATTCAATCTACTTTACTTAGAATCTGGTTTGGATGAAAAAAATAAAATTGCATAAAGCACCATTTCGTTCATCACCAATCACCTATCAGCT
>CAXDOW010000054.1:0-12676 GCA_963991165.1 uncultured Flavobacteriales bacterium
CCCCAACTTTTGCCAACAGGGCGACATACTTTGCTCCTTCTTCGGAAGGTGCCGTAAGAACGGGGGGTTACGCTCAACAAGGGGCAAACTCCTTGTCAAGTGGGGCGATTCAGTCGGGTGGGTCGGGCGACAGTAACGTTATAGTAATCGAGGATTAAACTAATAATGAGCTACGATCATACTATTCTTAAAGGCACTAGTTCAAAAATTGTGGAAGTTGTTTTGCGTGACAGCTCTACGGGGGCTGGTAAATCTGGCGTTGCTCATGGAGGCGTAACCGCTAGCTACGTTAGGGAGGGCGGAACAAGATCTCCGATTGGGCTTTCTTCAGGAACCGCTGGTGATGCTTACGTTTCAGGCAAGTGGTGCGAAGTAGACCCAACCAATTGCCCTGGACTGTATCAACTACATCTGCCAAACAATGCACTTCTAACTGGGGTTGACTCGGTAACAATAACATTAATTGCCACGGGCGTTATTGACAAAGTTGTACGAATTAGTTTGATTGATGTTGATCTTCGAGACGCTGTTGACGCAGGGCTAACAAATCTTGACGCCACCATCTCTTCAAGGGGTACAAATTCAGGGGTAGCCACCGCTATACTAGCCGCAGGCGATGTTGACGGATACTCACTTGAAGAAACTTTAAGATTATGTTTATCGTCACTCGCGGGCAAAGTTTCTGGTGCTGAAACAACAAGTATTGTATTTAGATCGGCAGACGACTCTAAAGATAGAATATCTGCAACCGTGACAGCAGATGGTAACAGACAAAGTGTAACTCTTGACGCTACGGCTTAATGACAAATGGCATTTTTTCCTGGTAGATTTTTTGCAGACAGTTATAATGCTCCTTCGTTTTTTGGGACCGCAGAGGGTGATCCACAACCTTACAGAGACAGAATATACTACGCTTGTCAGGCGTTGACTGTTGACAATGTGGTGCTAAAAGGTGTCCAAAGTATAGGAATAGACAGAGAAATAGAAACGGAAAGTCTTTTAGACGTTGGTCATATTCAAAGAAGGTTTCAAAGACGTGGGAAGCAACAGTTTACTATAACAATTTCCCGTGTTGTTTCTGTGGGCGAATCTCTTTTTTATGATAGCTACAACGGGGGGTCTTTTACCGACTACGCCGCACATCACCCTCTGAAATCAACAAACATTGGAACCGATGGAATATCTGGTTTGAAAGAGCGTGATATAAAAATTTACTACGCAATGGACGACAGGTCTTATGTAGGTGCTACCACGGCGGCAGACCCCACAGCTCCAACCCTCGTTACAACTTACAAAAAATGTATTATAACCAATGTGTCTTACAGTTTTAATGTTAGCGGGGCTTTTACGGAAGAAATAACGCTTATTAGTAGAACCAAGGAAGAAACTTCAGAATCGGTAGAAGCTAGCCTTAGCGAAGCGTATCCCCACACAAACAATAGTGTAATAACAAGAAAACACTTCGTATTAAACGATTGCATTTTTCCAGACGATGTAACAAATTATTTGCAAGTCGGAAATCAAGTAAACGGCAAGACCATTTTAGGTTTGCAATCTGTACAAGTTTCTATGGATATTTCTTACAGAGATCTATTCAACAATGGAGAATGGGTTGGCAGTACGGACTCAGGCGAGACCCAAAATAAATTTAGAGTTGTTGAATTGCCGCTTGGTGTTAGTTGCACTTTTACAGGTGTTCTTAGACAGCAAGACACCACGAGCCATCCAGCCGTAAGAGATGACTATTACGCAAACGATCAAGAAATTAGACTGGTTGCTGAAAACGGTGCTAGTAGCAAGTTTCAGTGGAACTTGGGACAAAAAAATTATCTAACAAATGTGTCTGTATCTGGTGGCGACACTGGAGGCGGCAACGTTGAAGTAAGTATGAGTTATCAAAATGATTGCAGCGATTTTTTCGCTATTGATGACTCCGACCTTCGAGATTTTCATCCGTCAACACCATTTTAAAGGTCTTCTCAAATGTCGAGAAAGCAACGTTCTTCTCAGAAGAAATCTCAAAAAAGTCCAATCAAGCCAGCTCGCAAAAAGCTAAAGGCTAAAACAGAAAATCAAGAGCACTATATCATAGATATGGCTGAGTCCGACGTAACTTTCTGCTCAGGCCCAGCAGGATCGGGCAAAACAGCAGTAGCCGTTGGTATGGCTTGTGAATATATTTTAGAAGAGAAGGTTGAAAAGATTATTATAACCAGACCAGTGGTAGAGTCTGGAAGGGGTATTGGGTTTTTGCCTGGAAGCTTGAATGAAAAGGTTCATCCTTACATGGTGCCGATTATCGAAGAAATGAAGTTGTATTTAGGAATGGAAACTTACAACTCAATGCGAGCAACAAACACGATTGAAATTTGTCCGTTAGAATATATGCGTGGTCGAAACTTCCACAACACATTTATGATCTTGGATGAAGCACAAAACGCAACATTTGAGCAAATAAAAATGTTTATGACAAGAATCGGCATTGGTTCAAAGGCTGTAGTCAACGGCGATCTTGATCAAACAGATCTTCGTGGCGAGCAAAGCGGTTTGCGTCACATTATGGATGCGTTGACAGATTTAAGTGGTGTAGCTATTGCTTATCTAAATAACGACGATATTGTCAGAAATGGAATTATTTCAAAAATTCTGACAAGATTGAGATAAACACTTGCAAATTTTGATGCTGTAGCTGATAATACAGTACAGACATTTACTGCCATCAACAAAGCTGAGTTTCTAGCGGTTCTCAAGCGAGATGACAGAACAGCCAAAACCGCTTTTCTATACATATATTGAATGTTGATTTGGAGAATTTGATGCCTACGTATGATTTTGAATGTTTAGAGTGTGGTGCCTTGCAAGAGGTTGTGCAGCCTATGCATGCTCCTTCTGTCTTAGACTGTCCTGTTTGCAACAAGAAAAATGTTTTTAAGAAGGTTTTTTTCAACGCTCCCATGATTTCAGTCAAGGGCGAACCTACTACAATTGGACAACTCGCAGACAAAAACACAAAAGCTCTTGGCACTTACGAAAGACAATCTAAAGAATTACTAGACGAAGTAAACAAGAAGCACATCAATAGAGAAAAAGCCGCCATGCACAGAGAAATCAACAGCATGACCGACAAGCAGAAGGATCACTGGATTCGAACTGGCGAAAAGTAATGGACGACTTTAAGAAAAATAACGACAATCTAGACACAGAAAAGAGATTGCTGGAAGGACTCACCCCTCCACAGTCTTCTTTTTTGAAGTGGTTGACAAAAAAGCCTGAGACGGAAGAAGTTCCAAGAAAAGAAACCCCGCACATTGCAACAATTGATTTTAACATAAAATTTAGATACATGGAAGCGGATGGCGAAATTTCACCTCAGCAAATACCAACTAGAGATGTGGATGTTTTTCTAAATAGAGCAAACATGTCTGACACTGGTTCTATTCATCTTACTGGTGCCAGTTTAAACGAAACTATACAGAAGGTTGACAAAGTATTGAGGTTAATTGATGAACAAAATAAACGAAGATGATTTAAGTGGTCTTGGATTGCCAGATCCAGACTCTACAGTAACAAAACTTTTTGGCATTAGTGGGAAAGAAGTAACAGAACAGGATAGAGTTTTTGCAAAGTCTGTAACAAAGTCCTATGGCTACGATAACAGCAGCGTTCACTATTTTGTCAGAGTGGGTCATGGGGAGTTGATAGATCCTTACACTGTAAACTCTTCTCTTTCAAAGGGCCAATTAAACTCTGTATTTGCCTACAGAAAGGTTGGTGAGCAAACGTTCTCATCCTTTTTGAAATACCTAGAAACAAAAAACAGAATTCATTTTACAAGAGCAAGAAGACTTTTACTATCGGAGAACTACAAATGAAAAAGGGACCGCTTTCCAAGAAGGAAAAAACACACGTTGAAAGCAACTACAAGGAACAAACAGCGGAACAAATCGCTGAAGATCTTGATAGATCTGTAGAAATTGTAGAAAAGCACATTATGAAAATGTCTTTTGACAAAGTTGAGCCTATTGCTGATCCTGAACCTGTTGCTGAAGAGTCCAAGCCTGAACCACCACGAACTGCATCGCTGTTTGCTAGAAAAGAAGACAGGGGCGTTGTTGTCATGACCAAGGAAGCGTCTATGGCAAGCGATGATACAAAGAGCAAAAGAAAAGTTGATGGAACAACTTCGAAAAGGATGAGCAGATTTATTCATCAAATCAAAGAATAAATCCCAATTAAAAATAGGAGGTTAATCGCTGTTCAGCCCTTCATGGGTTTTTTGACCCGTTCAATGAGTCACAGCGATGCCTCCTTTTGTGATTGAGCGACACGTTAGGAAAAACAAAAGGAGAAATTATGCTATCCACAAATGTGTGCAAAGCTCCAGACAAATATTTCAAAACTTTGACTGAAAAAGAAATGTGCATTAGTTGGACATGCCATCTTAATAATGGTGAAAAAATATTTGGCGACTACGACAGAGAAGGTTATGAAAAGTGTTGGGACAGGCTCAAACTTTATTGTAAAATCAACAAGCTTCATATCAACAAAATAAGTTTGTATATGTTTGGACAACCTCAGTTTGTGTTTTGGGAGGATGATTCTGGACTAGATGGTGTTTCAATATGTAGAGGAGTGGCTCGCGATCAAACAACTCCCGATGATTTCAAGGATTTTCAGTTTTTGTCTGTGTCAAAGATGGGTGATAACTGTGATTATATTGCAGTGAAGAAGTTTGTTTGGCCAGCAGGAAATGAAATCGAACCCCTCGAAGAAAAAAGAGTTTTAACGCAAAACAACGTTCAAGAACTAATATTCAAACATGAATCAGAAAAAAGACAACACCCAGAAGTACAAAAGTATCTCAACGGGGCAGAGCTGTAACGCTGCACAATATATAGCTGAGATGGTTTGCCTCAGAAAAGCAGAACGAGAAAACAAAGGAAATTTATCTTACAAGTTTTGGAACAATACAGATAACTACAAAGTGCAAGTAAGAGTTGCACATAAATTGATTAAAAAGTATGGCGAAAAGGCTGTACTGCATTATCTTAACAGCTCCAGTGGAAAAAGTGTTTATTCATTGGGGTTTTTGCATAAAAGTAAAAGGTTTGTGCTGGCTTTAGACTTCGTAAAAGAAGGCATCGAAAAATCTAAGAAAATCACTGACGCAGAATCTGAAAAACCTAAAAAGATTGTCGAAAAGTTAGAAGGTCAACACAAGTCAAGAAAACTACCAGCCAAGAAAACTCTATTGTCAAGGATAAGAAAAGCAGATGGCGACAACAAATAAAATTCCAGAATATCTAAAAAAGTCAGCAAAAGATTACGGCAAAATTATCAAAACTGGTGCAGAAGTCCTGCAAGAAAAAAGCGGCTATGAAGTAATTTCCGTTGGTCCAGCGGTCGATGTCGCTCTTGGTGGGGGTATTAAAGAAGGTAGCTGGGTAACGCTTACAGGAGATCCTAAGTCGGGCAAAACAACAACCGCCATGCAGATTGCTTGTAATGTTCAAAAAATGGGACGCAACGTTATTTACATTGATGCAGAAGGAAGGTTCAAAGATATGAACTTCCAAGTCGATGGGCTTGATCCAGAAAAGATGTTGATCATGGCACCCGAAGACAAGCCAATTCCTGCTGAAAAGTTTTTGGAATGGGCTTATTTGATGATGAGTCACCCAGACAACTACGGAGCGATGTTGATTATTGACTCCATCTCTTCGCTAATTCCAGAGAAAGAGCTAGACAACGATTTTAGCCCAGGACGTGCAGGTCTACCAAAGATTTTAAGTATCTTTACAAAGAAGATTGGCCAGCTCTTGCCTAGACAGCGAGGATTGGTGGTTGCTATCACTCATTACATTGCCAACACCTCTGGTTTTGGTAAGGCTAAAATGGCTGATGGTGGAAATAAAATTCAATACCAAGCAGATACAAGAATGGAAATTGCTGGTGGTGGAGAAAAGATTTCCGCTGTGAAGTTTTGGGAGGATGATGATGGAAAGCGTATAGGACAAGTTATCAACTGGAAAATTATTTGTTCTTCAATGGGTCCGCCAGGAGGTCAGGTGCAAAGCTACATTAGGTATGGTCATGGTATTGATAGCACGCAGGAAGTGCTAACTCTTGCTTTAGATCTTGGACTTATTGACAAGACTGGTGCTTGGTTTACTTGTACTTTTTTGCAAATGTTCAAAGAAGAAGCAAAGGAAATCTTTCCAGGTGTCGATGTAGATAATGAAGAAGAGCTTTTCAAGAATGGCGTAGGCAAGTTCCAAGGACAAAACAAGCTTTATGAGTTTTTGAGGTCTAATCCAAGGTTGATTGACCTTCTTGCAAAGACAATCAAGGAAGGGCTATCTTGAAAGTCACGGGTCTAGATGGTGGAACCTACAACTGGAAACCCAAGTCAGGAGGTGGACGAAGATCAAAACTTCATAAAAAAGCAAAGGAAGTACTTGACATTTACTACCCTTATGATACAATTTATGAAGAAGTCTCGCTTCCTGGCACAAAGACCTCTTTTAGAAGAAGTGTACTTCGTGCAGATTTGTACATCCCAAACAGGAATTTGATTGTGGAAGTTCACGGCGAGCAGCATTTTAAATTTAACAAGTTTCACTACAAGGATAAGTTATCTTTCTTTCGTGCTCAAGCACGCGACAAAGACAAAGTAGAGTGGTGCAACATCAACGAAATAAGATTTGTAACATTTAATTATAACGAGAGCGAAAATGAATGGAAATCAAAGATTGGCTGAATTTCTACAAGCTGTAGAAGATTGGACAAAATCCAAATATCTAGCACCAGTAAAAGCACCAGAGGATATTGAAGCGATACTAAATGCAGACGCAGAAGATGTGAAGTCGTGGTCATCAGAAACTTGCAATATCAACTCTTTTAAACTTTATGCTTATGCTGAATATGTCGAAACTGAAAATGCTAAAGAAAAAAACATTTTAGAGTGGTCAGATTCGTCAATTTGGTTTATAATAAGTGGGATCATAAGTCAATACGGTGGTCCGTATAGCAAGTGGCAAGAAAAGTATTTTTCAGCAGTTAAAGAAAATCCCCTTGCTAGTGAACTATTAAAGATTAAAAATCACGCCGAGGCAAGAGTGCGAACCCTAGAGGGCAAACACAACAGGATCATGAAGATGGCAGAAATACTAACAAATTTAGCTAGGAGAAAATAATGAGCAGCATTCAAGAAAAGGTAAAAAGGCTTATTGCAAAAGCTAAAGAAACTGGAGATGCAGACCTGTTAGACTTGGCGATGGAACTGTTGGACCAGCCCACACCCCAACCTCCACCTCCTTCGTTAGAAAACACTGCGGAGCAGCAAGAGTTTTCAATGAAGAAAGTCTCAAGTCGCTCCGTGCAAGGAGGGCAAGGTAATAAGTTTGTAGATGACGGTTCTGAGCACAAGGATATCGAAACACCATCTGTCCAATTAACAGAAAGACGCCGAAATCCATTTAAAAAAGTTGAACAAACTTGTAGCACTTGTGGTAAAAAAGTGGAGGTTCATCCACAATTTGCTCGTGAATTTTTCAAATGTGATAGGTGTATGAGGCGATAAAATGCAATTAGCAGACCTAGCATCCGAACGTGCTGTACTAGCTGGCTTGTGTCAGTATGGTTTAGATGCGTACCTAGAAATAGATTTTGTTGGCTCGCAGGACTTTACCGATCCCATTAACCAGCTTATATTTGATTGTGTTTATAAGTCCATTTCAGAAAACACGGAAGTAGAACTGTCTTCCATTCTATCTGCTGCAAATGATCTTGGCGTTGGAGAGCAGATAAACAACAAAGAAGAACTTGGTTTTATTCGTTCTTTGTTTAACTTTCCTATTGTGAAATCAAATGTCTCAAGTTATGGGACCAAGATTGCAAAGCTAAAGCTGGCAAGAGATCTTCTAAAAACACTGAAGACCTGCGAGAAAGAACTCAAAGGTGTTACAGGAGAAGAAGATGTTATGGATATTGTTTCTCGTATCGAGGAACCTTTGCTTGACGCTACGGGCGACATTTATCAATCGTCAAGCAAAAAAACGGAGACTCTGGGTGATGGGTTAGAAGAGTATTTAGAGTTTCTTGAAAATAACGTTTCAGACTTTATCGGCATTCCTTCTGGCTTTCCAGCTTACGATGCTGCAATCGGAGGAGGCTTTCGTAGAAAATGTGTGGACTTGATTGCGGCTCGTCCAAAGGTTGGTAAGTCGATGTTTGGTGACGCTGTTGCACTGCATGTGGCGAGTGAAGAAAACATTCCTGTGTTGGTTCTTGACACAGAAATGTCAAAAGAGGACCACTACAATCGAATTCTTGCTAATCTGTCTGGAGTAGAAATCAACAGAATTGCCAGTGGGCGATTTACAGAGTCTCACTCAGAAAGAGAAAAGGTACAACAAGCAGCAGAAAAACTGAAGACCATCCCTTATCATTACATAAGCATTGCTGGCGAATCGTTTGAAAACATTTTGAGCCAGTTAAGAAAGTGGGTTTATCAGCACGTAGGCTTTGATGACAACGGAAGAACTAACGACTGTCTAGTTGTATACGACTACTTGAAGTTGATGGGTAGCGAAGGTATTAGTGCCTCGATGCAAGAATACCAAGTGCTAGGATTTCAAATTACAAAACTACACAACTTTGTAGTTAAGTATGACATTGCTTGCTGTGCCTTTGTTCAATTGAACAGAGATGGTATCACAAAAGAATCTACAGATGCTGTTTCTGGTTCTGATAGATTGATTTGGTTGTGTACTAGCTTCTCCATCTTTAAGCTAAAATCTGACGAAGAGATGGCGGCTGATGGAGCTTCTCATGGCAATAGGAAGTTGGTTCCTGTTGTAGCTAGGCACGGAGAGGGTTTGGATGATCATGACTATATTAGCATGATTATGCATGGTAAATTTGGTAGACTTGAACAGGGCTTGACTAGAAACGAAATACATGATGCAAATAGAAGCAAAGAAGAAGGCTTTGAGACAGAAGAAATTGACGAAGGAGAAGATAGCATCATTGTCTGATGCTGCTTTCTTGAAGATTCACTCTATTTTAGATTACTTTGGCATTGATTATGTGGAGTATCCAAATAGAATAGCTTTTCCATGTCCTATTCACGGAGGTGATAACCCAGAGGGTTGTTGCATCTTTACGGATGGTTTAACCAACAAGGGGAACTGGGCATGTTGGACTAGATACTGTCATGAAGAACATGCTAATAATCTGTTTGGATTTGTTAGAGCTTGCTTGAGCAAAAGCAAAAACAAAGACGTATCCATGAATGAAACGGCTGAGTTTTTTTGCGAACTTCTAAAAACAGATTTAGAAGATATTACACCTTCGAAAATTAGTCAAACAAAAGCAATAGACGTTTTTAATCGTACAATACAAAGAGAAGAGTCTTCTATATCAAGACCAGAAATAAGATCAAAACTAAATATTCCTGCACAATATTATTTAGGAAGAAGTTACAGTCAGTCTGTGTTAGAATCTTTTGATGTTGGAGAATGTTTAGCAGAAAATCAGCCAATGTCAGGAAGGGTGGTTGTCCCAGTCTACGATGAAGGCTATAATTATGTAGGATGCGTTGGAAGATCAATCAAAGAACACCTAAAGCCAAAATGGTTGCACAGTAGGGGGTTTACCAAAAACGTTTTGTATGGGTTGCACTTAGCAAAAGAAAACATTCTTAAAACAAGAACAGCGATTGTTGTAGAGGGTCAGGGTGATGTTTGGAGGTGTTTTGAAGCTGGGCTGGATATGTCTGTAGGAATATTTGGGTGCAGCATAAATGAAGATCAATTGATATTATTGGAGCGAAGCGGGGCGTTGAATATGGTTGTGCTGACAGACTATGATGACGCTGGTAAAAAGGCGGCTGATCAAATCATGAAAAAGTGCGGAAGAAGATTTAACTACATTAGACCAGAAATGCCCGAAGGCGTTAAAGATATTGGTGACTTAACTGTTGAACAAATCAAAGAATTAATCTTACCTCAATTGGAGAAATTTATCAAATGAATACTAAAATTTTAGCATTCGCTGGAAGCAAGCAAGCTGGTAAATCTACCTGTTCTAACTTCCTGCATGGTTATCAACTTTGTGCTCAGGAGGTTGTTGAAGATTTTGGCATTACTGAACAGGGTCGTCTGTTTGTAAAAACTAATGTGCTTCAACCAGACGGAAAAGAAAAGCTAGAAGATACTTATCTAGATGTTAATCGTCGAGATCAAGAGTATGTTGAGTGGGCCATGTATAACGCTTGGCCATTTGTAAAAAAGTATTCTTTTGCCGACAGCCTTAAAGAGTTAGCAATCAATCTTTTTGGATTAACTTACGAACAAGTGTATGGCAGCGAAGCACACAAGCAGCAACAGGTTCCGCATCTACGATGGGAAAACATGCCAGGGGTAATCATCTACGGCGATGACGCTGAATATGACGAATTGTACGGCAGTCTGGACGCTTGGGGGCAGGCAGATAGCCTAGTGTGGAGAGAAAAGGGTGGTCCTATGACTGTCCGTGACTTCCTGCAATATTTAGGCACAGATGTTTGCAGAAAAATTTACAACTCTGTTTGGGTTGACAGGTGCATTAATGACATCAAACATGAAGAGCCACTACTTGCTATCATTGACGATTGTCGTTTCGAAAACGAGATTAAAGCTGTAAAGGAAGCTGGCGGAAAGGTTATCGGTTTGACTAGACAGCCCTACGAAGACACTCATTCTAGCGAGAGGGTTGTCCAAGATCACGCCGGTTTGTGCGATGCTGTTATTGATAACGAAGATTTGGAAATCAAGGGGATGTGTGAAAAAGTCATTGAACATATTGACTCTTGGGGTTGGCTTTCTGAAGTAAAAGTAAACCATAAGAAAGAAACTCTTCGCAGCATTAAAAACGACCAATAAAATTAAATTAATAGGAGAAGTAAATTGTTAGTAACCTACATCAGATCAAGTAGTTATAACAATTATGACTACTGCCAGATGCAGTATTTCATTACCTATGTGCTTGGCCATCAATCCACATCTGGCAAAAAAGCACAACTGGGAACTGTCGTACACAAAGTAATGGAAGTGCTTGCCTCATGCAAGCATAAATTGCAAGACGAACCAGAAAAGAAAAGTCTTTTTATTGAAGACGATGCTATTGGTAAAGTTAATTTTACTCCAAAGAGTCTGTTTACTAAAACGTTTGTAGGTAAAATACTAGACAGAAGCTATGAGCACTATACAGAAAACTGCACCCATAAATACACTGGTGCAGACAAAAGGTTTTGTGTAAAGCTTACAGACGATGGATTGGAATATAATGACGGTCAATTTGATCCAAGAAAAAGAAATATCGTAGATGCTGAACCTCAATTTGACATTCCTATTGATGAACCTTGGGCAAAATTTAAGTACAAGATCAACGGAGAAGAAGTAGAAGGGCAGCTTGCAATCAAGGGAACAATTGACCTTGTAACAGAAGTTTCTCCTGGTGTAATCGAAGTTATTGACTGGAAGACGGGACAGCGAAAGGACTGGGCGACGGGGGAAGAAAAAACCTACGATAAGTTACTCAAAGATCCTCAACTACTTTTGTATAATTATGCGATTTCCAAGCTTTATCCTCAATACGAACAAGCCATCATGTCGATATTCTTTATTAGGGATGGTGGTCCGTTTAGTATGTGCTTTGACGAATCGGACCAGGAGAAATTCCTGGGTATGCTTCAACAAAGAGTAAAACAAATTCAGCACAACGACTACCCTCGTCTCTGCTCGCAAAACAGAAAAAGTTTTAAGTGTACAAAATTGTGTCATTTTTACAAGAACAAATGGCCAGGAACCAACGTTTCTATGTGTGAACATGTAGAAAATCACTTGAAAGCATTTGGTCATGACGAGACCGTAGAAAAATGCACCAGAGAAGGATTTAACATTGGATACTACGAAGCACCAGGATAAATTGTAAATTATTGAAACAAGGGTTGACAAAAATCGACCTATATGCTATAATGTATTACTGCCACCAACAAAAATCGGAGGTTAATCGCTGTTCACGCCGTCATGGGTTTTGACCCGTTCAAATCGACACAGCGATTCCTCCTCTTTTAACTTTCGGCGGTAGCAATGCAAAAACCGCCTTTTGTTTTTTAAAATTGATTGAGAAAAATTATGTGGAATCCAATTAATTGTAAGACTCATTTTAGTTTACAACATGGGTTTTGTAAAACTGACAAACTTGCTGAAAGATGCAAAGAGTATGGTTACACCGCTTGTGCAATCGCAGATTTTGAAACAGTTTCTGGAGCGGTTGAGTTTCAACAAGACTGTAAGAAGCATGGAATCAAGGCAATTATCGGTTGCGAATTTGATGGTTATATTCTTTATGCAAAGAATAAAGATGGCTGGTTCGACCTTGTAAAGTATGTTTCTAATAAAAATCTAGATGTTTTGAAAGAAGTTGCAAAAAATGGCAACGTGCTTTGCGTTACTGCAAATGTAAATGGGCTTGCAAATCTTTTCAAAAGTAACCACATGCAGCTTGATTATGAAGCACACGCGATTTATTATGTAGACGAAGGTGACGCAGAGTGTCATAGAATTATGCTATGTGGCAAACTCAAAACCACTCTAAAGAAAATCAAGAACGTTGATCATGACTTTAAACA
>CAXDOW010000055.1:0-12518 GCA_963991165.1 uncultured Flavobacteriales bacterium
GCTCAAGGATGGTTGGGAAAGTCTGACCGAAATCGCTGCTGAGTTGGAATCTCGCGAAGTTCGCATGATTGAATTTCTCGATCAGATTTACGGTCGTCCTTCGGATGAACAGCTTGCACTTGCTCAGTCTGGGCAATCGGTTCGAGCCGTGCCCCCCCACCCGAATCGTACAGAGGCTATCTGGAAGCGTCTGAATCGCGAGCGGGTACGAACAGGTCGTCCAATCATGCAGGGCGACACAGTGAGTGCGTGGGAGGCTTTCAATGCCATCCAAGGCTATGTGCAGCATGACGCACAAGCCAAGAGTGGTTTCAAGGGTGAGTTCGACCGAATCCTCCGAGCTGCCAACGATCAAGCAGTCAATAAGGCTGAACGAATGGTTTTGGAACTTGCAGCTTAGGAGGTTGTCATGTCAAGGTTTAACAGGTTCTTCATAATCTTCATCCTTGCATTTCTAACTTTCTACTTTGGAGAGGAGTAGAACCGAGCCACCCTTCGGGGTGGTTTTTTTATTTCATACCACACAATCGACGTAAGTCCTTTGGTAGCAACGACTTACGGCTGGCAGGGCCGACCCTCGTTGACCTAAGTCCTTATATACCAACAACTTACATCAATTCCATAATTACACTGTTTATATTTATCAACACCTATTGCATTTGACGATATATATTGTATACTTATTAGTGTAATGGTTTTTTATTTAATGAAAGAAAAAATGAGTAACAAAAAACACAATGGTTGGACCAATCGCGAAACTTGGCTTGTAGATCTATGGTTCGGTGAAGAGGCTAAGAAAAACTTGTGTGATAAATTCAAGCACAAATTTTTAGACCATCTTGCAGAACTTCCCTCTTGGGCACAAGACTTTATCGACTATGAAAAAATTGACTGGCTACAACTAGAAAAAGCATGGAGGGGGATATAGCCCCCAAACAGGGGAAACCCAGGCGGCTCGGGGCTGTCCCACCCGTACCAACCTGATTTCATTAGAAGCTTAGGGCTCTAGGAATTTGCAGCATTTGTCTCACTCGTACCAACCTGATTTCATTAGAAGCTCTGGCCTCTGGAAAAATAGTCTAATTCTATAGAAAGTGTGTTTACAACTGCTCAAAGGGTGCCCGCAAAACTTTCGTTGAATTTAGAAGTGGAGTGTCTTAGTCCTAGTATTCTGATTCATTAGATGTCCACAGCTCTATAAAAAAACCCCAAACAATTATGAATGGGGTCTTTATTATTAATGTAGCAGAAGATGTGGGCTATCTATCAAAATGACCAAAAATTGGTGGGTGTGTATAAAAACATAGCAACAAGAAATAATTGAGCTATTGAAAGAGCCACTAAGCATACCAATGCCACTTTTGGCTTCCATTTCCACACATATAATAAGATCAAAGCAATACCCCAAAGCAATGACATTTTAACAGTCATAAACAGAGCTGGATTGCCACCATCTAATTCCAATAGCCAACTACCCACTGGGTTTAGTTCTTCTGACACTATAACTTGTTGTAATTTAATTGTGAGATAATGATCGAGCATACTAACGCCCCATATCCACAAAAATAAAACACTTGCTAAAATTTTGTTTTGTGTGCTCACTTTTTACTTTCTTTTGTTAAATTTAAAAGCGGGGCAGGAGGAGTAGTCTTGTATTCATCTATAAATTCTTTTATTCTTAAAATGTTGCTAGAGTAAATAGGCCCAACAATCATTCTTTTTGTTTCTTTGTATCTTTTGATGCCATCTCCATAGCAAATAACGCCTACAATCTTACCATTATAAACAACAGGACCGCCACTATCGCCCTGAATTGCCCATGAAAAGATAATGTGAGAAAGAGTCATCATATTCCTGCCACCATATTTTGCAGACCAATGCCTAACTTCTCCTGCTCCATAGCCCGAAAGTAAAACTTCCTCGTCACATTTTGGTGAGGCAGAAGATATTTCAGTCACAGGAACACTGTTAGGAATCAATGCTTTTATAACCGCCAAGTCATTGCCTGGATCATTTCTTATTTCCAAATCTTTAACTGGTATGGCATTTTTAGTTATTGAACCATCAAAAAACACAACATGAAAAGTAACTTCCATACTGCTCACACAATGAGAAGCTGTAACAATCAGCCCCAAGTAAAATCCTTCATAATCTTTTGAGTCGGCCAGCTTCTTAACAACAGCCCCACTTCCTCCAGAACTGTCACTTGATATAATCTTAACAACACTTTTTGCATGGGGCGGCTGCTCAACCAGATCCCAAGTTTGTGCCGCTAAGTTCTTACACCCAAAAATTACCAAAACAAGTGCTAAAATTAAACAACGCATAGTTAAACCTTTCGAGAAGAGTGCTGACTGAAAGGTTATACACAAAATACAAAAAATTAATGTGCAAAATAATAAAAAGAGTGAGCCGCTATGACAGTATGAACAAGCCGAGAAGACTTGTGATGGCCTGAACAGCGACCCACCCTCAATTTAATAATCTAAGCCAATTTCTTTTATAAGATCAGGCCAATAATGTTCTATTATCTTTTTAATAACAAAAGTAATAACTTGTCTGGCAACCCAAATCCACACAAAGTCAGGAACAAACCAACTTCTGTTATGGTCACTCAGATTGATCCTACTTGCAATGTAACGCCTCAGTTCGATTCTGCACTCTCTTTGAGTGTCAAAATTTTCCAATGCACCATATTTCCAAGGTTGATCATCAAACCATCCTTGAGCCTCATCAAGAACATCACGTCCAAGATCAACAATATTATCTTGAAACTTCCGTCTCTTCATTTGAGACTGACTAAAGCTCTTTATTTGTGGCAAGAAAAGAGATTGATCAATTTTAATGGTCATGTCTGCCTCCCCTTGTCGCACCCAAACTACTCTGCTTGATGTTTGTCATTTTAGTGTTTCCCTATATGCAAAAAGTACACTTTTACCAATGTTTTACCGAGTGAGACAAAATCTACATTCTCCATTCATAAGTGGGTAGAAGTCTTAGACAACATGTTTGACACCCCCATAGGTAGTGTCTTACCCTAACCTTCAATGATATTTTCTTCTCTGCTACAACGCCGAAGGCGACAGAAAATCTGTCTTCAAGTCCGAAAGGAGAACAAATCAATCGGATATAACACCTTATATTCATTCATTTTTACGGATTTTGCACGATAAATATCGAGTTTGAGCCTATTTTTTGCAGGTTTTTACAGTCTGAGGCCCCAAATTGCCCAAAATAACTTTATAGTGTAACTTATTGCCGATGGACGAGGTTGACAAAATCAATCCCACAAAAAATCCACACACCTCCTTTTGTTTGTATGTAGTGTATTATATGTGTATGTTATATATATGTATTTGTTTTTATATTTAGTAATAATGTTATTGTTGTTAAGTCAACTATTTGTTGGTAAAGTCTATGTTTGCCCATATTTATTTTTTGAAGCAAGCTCTTGCATTTGGCGGCTTGTATGGTACAATTTTAATATATATTTAGTGGGTATTTACTGTGCATTTTGAGCAAAAAAAACCTATTATAATGCAAGGGATTTAACTTTAATTTGGGGCCACCGCCTAGAAAAGGGAATATTAAATGACAGAAAAAAATAAAAAAGAAGAAAAAGTTAGTAAAATTCGTAGGGAGATGTGCATTGATTGCTGTGAGGCAACAAGGGACTTTTATCCTATTAGCACAAACAGAGGCATGGTTTATAGATGTGCCCCGTGCCACGAACTATGGGTACTTCGCAGCACGAGGATGAGTGTATACAATCAACATCCAGAGTAAACAATTATATACTATTTACCGTGTATGTTAAACCTAAATAAACGCCTTAAAGCTGTCAAAGTAAAACCGATTCGCCGCTCCAGAAAGAATGCCAACATTGGTTTCCGACTCGTTAAAAGTCTCTTGAGCTGTAAGCTGTACGCCACCTATTTTTGCAGTTACAATGGGACCGTTACACCTGACAGAAATGGCACAGCTATCACCAATAGAAAGTCCTGTCTGGCTTGCCAACGTAGTTTTAGAACCCAGTTCTTTTTTAACGATGCGAACCTCTGTGCCTGTACCATTAACGACTGCCGCGAGAAAATTATCATCGTCTAAATAACGAAAAGCCAGACCGCCGAAGGAAGAAGTCGTTACCAGTCGAACTTCTGATTCTAGGTTGAAATCCGACATTCCAAGGTCAATGTAAGCTGCCTGATCGCCCCCTGTGGCCGTCCTAGCCTCGCCCAAACTAGCTATTGCGGTAAAATTACCAGCTGTACTTAACGACCATACTGTGCCATTTAGGAACGTGTCGAGAGTTCGAGAAGATAATACAGTATTAGAACCGACTTCGAAAAGATCCTCTGCAACCACTGCCTCAAGAATGGATTTTACAGGAGTCCAGATGCCAGAATTGTAGGCATAAACAAGAGCAACTCCCGCAGTTTTTCGTTGATATAAATCACCCTCGTTAGCTGTGAAATCAGGAACACCATCACCAGCCCATGTACTACTGCTTACTTTGTATCTAGTCGCACCAGAAAGTACAATATCCGTAGTAGTTCCAGAATAATTATTATCTATCAGTAATGTGCCAGTCTGTGTGTCGTCAATAGCTGTAATGACGACTCCACGGTCACAGTCTTTAAACGTGTTTCCGCTCACATCAAAAACTTCCCACCCGTTGGCTGCATCGTCAGTTGATGTCGCAGCAACGCCAGTATAGCAGTTTTCTATAATGTTTCCCTTGATCAATATGGGTTGAGATTGCCCAGGAGTGGTGGGGTTGTCCCTGACCCTAATACCCTCCAGGCTTGCAGCTTTCATTGTTGCATTGCCAACAATCCTATTGTTGGCGATGATACCGCCGTCAAAACCGTTTTCTGATTTTACTGGGACTCCATTTCCATTGTGAATAATGGTATTATGCGATATATCTATATTCCCAGGACGCTCGCTAGACTGTTGCTGTAAATTTACCGCCGTTTGGTCTCCGTTGGACTCAATGCGGTTCCCAATTGCTTTAAAGCCTTCGTTTTGGCTTAGGATATCAAAAAGCGTCTCTGTAGGGCTTGCTGGGCCGATAAAAACATTGTTTTCGATTTGAGCGTTTCGAGTTTTGAAGAATCTCACATTAGACTCGACAAATATATTACCGGCGACAACTAGGTGATCTAGTGGGTGGGTTGAACTACCTCCGCCAAATCCGACTCCAAACCCTGGTACATCCTTAGACTTAAAGATATTGCCTGTAAAAGTATGGTACTTGCTAGGCAGAAGAGGTGAAGTGGGCTCATAGTCAAGCACTTGATCTGTCCCGCGAGCTATTCCATCTTCATCAACGCCGTCGAATATACAGCCGTTAACTACAAGGTCAGAAACTTGCCGCTGCATCACCACGCCAGCACGTTTACAACCCAGAAAAGCACATGCATTTATTTGTATGCGTGTCACCTCCTCAGCTGCACCATTACCCAAGAACTTAATACCGTCCCCTTGAGAACGTGTAAAAATACAATTATGCCATTGAATGTTATCACAATTCACGACGTTAAAAATATGCATCTGCTCCTGAACGCCAGTGTGATTATGAAAGTTTCCGTCAAATCTAATGTTCGAAATCTGCCAGTTGTTGCAGCTATTGAGCGAAAACATGTGCGGATCTGACCCACTACTATAGTCCGCCACCTCGTAGATTAGGGTGGTGGCTGTCCGTCCCGCACCCACCATTGTCACATCATTAAAACCAGAGGTAAGGTTGAAAATTGGACCACTTCCTGCTGTCGTTGGTGAGCCAATTTCATACACGCCAGGATCAAATACTACAGTCCCTTTAGCCGCCGATGCTGCTGTGATAGCTTGAAGAATGGCAGCTTGGTTTACTCGTGGATCATTTCCAGGTGCTGCACCATAATCTCGTACATGTTCTCGATTGTCGTCAATGGCCACAGGGGTTCCAACCCCTCCTCCGTAGTAGTTAACATCATCCAATCTAGTGTTGAGGATTAGGGACTGCTCAGTAGGATCGGTATCTATGGCTGGATGAATAAACTTGTAATTAGAAAAACCTCCCTTGACAGTTGTCGATCCTTGATTATAATCAGAAGAAGGGTTTACCTTCTTAAAGACATCCGACATTACTTATCCCCTTAACAAGAAATTTTTGTACTGAGCATTTGACAATCATGCCCCTTGCAGTATAATGGGGTCATAAAGTATAATACACATTTCTTGCCAAAAAGGAATAAAAAATTTCAAGGTATAATCTTCAGGAGTTCTGCTTTACTTTTTAGTCCAACATGTCTGGAAATCTTATTGTTGTTTATTACTATGATTGTCGGAACAGAGGTGATTTTATACTTGGTGTCTTCTTCTGTTTTGTCCACATCATACTTAGCAAAGTTTACTTTCTGCAATTTCTTTTTAACGTCCTCGTCTTCAAACAATGCCTTCATTTTCTTGCAGGGTCCACACCAAGTTGCTCCAAAGTAAAGCACTGAAGGTTTGTTTTTATCTGCAACACCAGACGAAGCGGCAAAACAAGTAAACAAAAGAAAAATAGCAATCAATCTAAACATAACATTCTTCCTCCATAAGTTAAATTTTACTGTATTGATATACACAATTTTAGATGAATAATATATCTCACAAGGGGGGTTTTTGGAAAAGATTGATTTTTACTCAAGGTGATGTTTGACAATCGACGATAAGTATGTTATAATTGAAGAGAATGGTTGACGCTGTTCAGTGCATCATGGGTTTTTGACCCGTTCATACTGTCACAGCGTTGACCTTTCTTGTTAATCTCAAACTAATCAGACAGAATGAACACAATTTATGCGAAAAGACGCAGAAATGGAGGTAAGAATGCGTAAAGCGTTCGTGTTTCGACTTCGATGACTGTATAGCAACCACAGAATGTAAAGTTGTAGTAAGAAAGGGTAAGTTCTCCTACAGTCTGACACCATCAGAATATAATGATCACGTTTTAGCAGACGATGAAAGTTATGAATTTACAGAGTTTAGAAGTGGCGAATTTATAAGAAGGGCAAATCCCACTTTCCTTATGGCACTTGCTAAAGAAGTCCATGACGAGGGGCATCCTGTTTATATTCTGACCGCAAGGTCAGACAACATGGCAGGACCAATTGCTGACTTTCTTGCTGGTTTCAACATTAAACCGGTTAAAGTTTATGGAGTTGGTTCCGATATTAAAAAGGTTGATATTGCAAAAGAGAAAAGGAATATATTGAGTGCGTTATGCCAAGCTTTTGATTTGGTTTATTTCTATGATGATAGCAAAGAAAATTGTGAACTAGCAAAAGGAGTTGGTGCAGGCATCAAGGTTTATTGTGTTTGAGAAATCAGTAAATCATCAGGTTGGGGAGCAAATAAAAAAATAAAGAAACCTCTTGACAATGACGATAAGTAGAGTATAATAATTGGAGTGTCATCAATGCAACCTTTACAAGAAAGAAGAAACATGAGTGATTTAGATTGGGAAATTGAACAAGTTGACCTTGCCTTGGATTACCTTGCAGCAGGAAGCGATTACGAAGAAGTCGATGCGGCTGATTCTTGGTGGCGACTACTAAAGGAAAAGGAAAAGCTTGTACGACAAATCAACCAACTAGAGGAAAGTCTATAATGCAAAAGCGAAAAGCAGCAGCAGAATCGCTAGCAATAGCGTTAGAGGTTTTGGATCGAGTGCAGGGAACGGCGGTTTACAATCTACAAAAGAGATTGAGTGGGTTTACAGATGACGAATACGAGGAGGCCCTAGAAACCATCGGGGAAATCTTTTTGTTACTTTCACCACAACTGCCAGAAGATTAAGAAGAGTAAAAAAAGCTCTTGACATTGTTGATATATAGTATATAATCAAGCCATAACTATTACTTTTAAAAAGGAGTTTGCAAATGAATATCGCCTACAAAATCATGTCAGGTAAAGAAGTTAGCAATATCGAACTAAAATATCTGTTGTGGCTTGTTTTGTGTGAGCGTCAATCTTACTGCTCAGAAGAGTGTTTTGGTGAGTTTGATGAAAACGAAGTTTTTAACGTAGAAGACCTTCTGCAAAAACTAGATGAAGAACTAGGAGAAGATTTCTTAGACGAAGACGATTTATAGTAATTTACCATTAACAAAAACCTTGTTTTAATTTAATGTTGGAGATAAAAATATGTACATCAAAAATTTGAACGTAACGATTGCAGTAATTTGTGGCCTTTTAGTCTCGCTAGCCACTATTTTGGCTGGCTGTTCGTCGCGACAGACAGAAGAGACTAAAAACCAAGACATTTCGCCGGATGATGTTGCCGTAAGCGTTCGTGAATTCTTTGTCGAGCCAGAGCCAGAACCAGAGTCGATCAGGCCACAAGGACGGATAAAAAAACCGTTCGAAAAATTAACAAATAGTTTGCTCAACTACGACTTCGAAGTATACCAAGTCGCAGACTCGACCTCGGGTCCGTGGTTTTACGGAATCGAATGCTCGAAAGAAAATGACTCGTTTAAGAATCACGACACAGGCCCACTTCTGCCAGAAGAATTGAAAAGCTTTATTGATTTCTTCGCTTACGTACTAGTAGAAGCATCCAAGGTAAAGCCAGAAGATGGTCCAATTGAGATAACTTTGGATAAAAGAATTATCAATAACACCGCACTATGTGGTTCCATTACTATCCCCGAGAATGCGAGGGGTTATGCATTGATCGAAATCTTTGATTTAGATGCGGTGCCGGGTCAGGCGTTATGTTTTATGCAGTCACTCGGAGAAGATTCCCTTGGATGGGAACCACATAGGGAGAAAAACATAACCGATATGATGAAAGTGCTGAAAAGGGCAAGCTCACAAGAGTAAAAAGATTCCTTTGTTTTCTTTAGCGAAGTTACTTATACAACTACAGTAACAGGATGCAATCTTAAACAATCTAAACTCAGATATTAAAAACCTTGACCAGTTTCTGTGAGTTTAGATTATTTTTTTTAATGCTTGACATTTGTTGATATATAATATATAATGTAAGAGTTAAACAATTTACTAACTTATAAAGAAAAACCATGTACATCAAAAAAGCAGAAGACACAAAGGTAAACGGTCCTTTTACTTTAAATCAAATTGCTGTAGGTTTGCAGAGCCAAAAGTTAACCGGAGAAGAACTGGTTGCAGAAGTCAAGGATGGACCGTGGAAGAAACTTAGCCAAACACAATTGGCGACTGCGGTTGAGATGCAGGTCAAAAAACAAGCCCACGAAAAAAAACTCAAGAAAGCCAAACAGAATCGTGAACATATCAAACTAATCAAAGAGAAAAGGCGAAAAGAAAATCAAGTTACTCTAAATCGGGTGTTTAAAGGGGGTGGAAAATATCTCTCATCTTCTGCCGTCGTGCTGTGGAGTTTGCTTTCGCAACCAAGTGTGTGGATAGTTATGATTGTATTAGCGGTTGTGTTTATGCCAAAGAGTTCCAGCTCAACAAGCTACACACCAAGCTACAATTCAAGCTCAAGTGTAGGCAGCGACCGTATCGACTACAATAGTTATGAATTCAGAAGTGCGAGTGATGAAGTTCAGCAGGATGCAATGATTTACAACACTCTTAGAAACATGGGGTATAGCCATGAGGAATCAGCCTCTGCGGTTGTCAACTCAGCAATAAAGAACTAGCTAGAAAACTAAACAATTTTTACCATCAAGGAGAAGAAATGCAAGGTGATTTATTTGACGGCGGGATTTATTACTATGATTTTCAGACTGATGTTGCGAATCTTGGCACGCTGCGTGATACGTTGCAGCCGGGAGAGACATTCGACCATAAAGGTGTAACGTGGGAGATAATTGAACGAGAAGATTTTAACCAGTGTTTTGTTATACAGAAAGTTAATCAATATGCAGACGATCAAGATTGAGATAAAGTTTGAAGAGCCACTCGACAAGCAGGAAGTCGTCGATTTAGTACAAGAAATAATGTCACACAAGGACGGTGTGATAAGTCACTCTTTGTGTATATATACTAAAAATGAAACTTTGGAGCAAGAAGATGAATATTGATGAACTCAGAGATCAACTTGACTACGAAGAAGCGTGCCGTCAATATGAACCAGACTATAAAGATGAACTAAAAGGGGCTCTTGCAGTCCTGGGAATTATTATAGCCGTTAGCTTGTTGGTATTTATTTTGGGTGCTGGCGGAAACAGCAAGAGAGTTCCAATCGAAAGAGTAAATATGATCGAGCTGAATACCTGCTACAAAGATCTTGAGAAGAAGGAGGTTGCATATCGTCAAGTAATAGCTTATGAGTGGTCGCCAGACTATGCCAGATTTCATGTTGTTGGATTTAGATTGGTTCAAAAGGACGCCAAGAGACCAATCAACCAAAATAACGGTCGGTATGAATTTAAAACAAAAGAGGGTATAATTGTTTCAAGTATATTTAACGAAACCCATACAGATATATTAAACGATCCTGAAAAATTGAACCGCAAACTATGCCCACAGAAATATCGCAGGGGTTTATTTGAAAGGAAAAATTAACATGAAGGATTATGTAATAACAGAGTTTACAGAAGACAAGGAAATCCGCCGTTCGGCTATGCCTTTAAAATTTATTTACGCAGACGCCTTTTTCTCAAAAGAAGATGTGGGTATATGGGTTCAGAATGACAAAGGCGAAAAATGGGAGGTTGTTGAAGTGCGTGGGCATTTATTTTTTAGAAACGATGACAAACTAAACTTATATTTAATAGAAGAAAAGTTAACAGAGTGTGATGCAGATTCTCATAATAAATTTGACTTTTCTTAGCTTGCTATGTTGCAAATCGTAAAAATATACTTTATAATATAAAGTAAACAATCTATTTACAAGGAGTACAAAAATGCTAAAAAAGATCAAGAACAAAAACCGTTACAAAACCGCCCAGCCTTATTACTGGTATCTGCGTGATCGGGGTGTAGACTATTTGTTTACTCAAAGTGCTTTAACAGAAGCTGAAAAACGAGCACTTAAAAACCCCGAAGATGTACCAGGATATCAAAAGCCTAACGACAAATTTATGAATGGCTTTGCTTCTGGATTCGTAGTGGGAGGGTTGTTCGCTATTGTGACATTTATTATCCTTTGTAGGTTTGGACCTCTTTAACAAATGGTAAAAAGCCAGTTTTGTCCCGCAAAAGTATCCTTTTGTATCACAACATTTTCTGCAAGAGACATTACATCTTCCTCAGAAAGAAAGTGATAATCCCCCTTTGTGCCCATCTTTTGAATAATAAAGTTGGGCAGAAGACAGGTACTAAATTTCAACATGTCCCACGTCGCAGTCAGCGTCGGAGTAGATGTAAAATGCTTATAAAGAATCTTTAATCCTGCTGCACGTTTTTTTGGAGATGAAATAATTATTGTACCTGAAGAGCTTGTGACTCTTTGCAGTTCCTTAACAAAGTTGCAAGGAGACGAAGTGGTATACAAAGCGTTGGTAGATACAACACAATCGAAGTAGCCATCTTCGTATGGTAGTTTATTATTAAGGTTTGCTTGCATCGTGATAACTTTTGGCACGTTTTTGTTAGCCCTGTCCAGCATTTCATAGCTAAAGTCAACACCAAAGAGTTCCGCATCTTTATGATTATTGCCAAGCAATTTTAACAAAGCACCACTTCCACACCCAGCATCTAAAATTCTTGATGACTCGGGTGGAACGAGAGCAGCAACGTCTTCAAGCATCTTCTTGTGAGGTGCGAGATTCTCAACAGATTTATATGTTTTTGCATAGTTGTTCCAAAATTTTTTAGACCTCATGACTCACTCCTAAATAATGTTTTAAACTTTCTTGAATGATTGTTTTTTAAGTAATGCCAAGCCTCGTCAAGTGGAATATGTAACGCTACAGCGGGTTTGCCTTGAGCTATTTCGTATTTTTTTTGCCCGCCAACAACTTTAGCTCCTAACATTTTATATATCCCAACGTGATCTGGATTCGCCGCCATAACCAAATCGCTAACATTATTTTTTATTGCGTGATGATAAACATTAGAAAAAAGCAGCATCAGAATAGTGCGAACTCCTTTAGATCCTATGTTTGCAAAACATGTCATCTCAGCGACAAGATCAGCCGTTTTTCGAATAACATCAATCTCTTGAGAATACATACAATCCATTGGTAGTCCTAAGTGGCTATCTTTCACCATGCTTACCGTTGCCCACATTGCTTTTTTGTTGTACACTACAAAAGTGGTGCAGAGATCATCATCCATTCTGTTGTGGGGTAGTTTACTACCTGCTACACCCG
Organism: uncultured Flavobacteriales bacterium; assembly: GCA_963991165.1. Taxonomy (GTDB): domain Bacteria; phylum Bacteroidota; class Bacteroidia; order Flavobacteriales; family UBA7312. The sequence goes on from CAXDOW010000055.1 coordinate 12,282, forward strand.
AATTTTGATATTGTAATAAAACAAGCCCTTTCGCCTGACTTAAAACATCTTTACTGTAAACAACTTCGCACCGAAGAGGCGAGCTTTCGCCGTTTTTACTCTCGCTAGCCATCGAAAACCTCCGAAAGTATGTAGTATTTACCGCCACCAGCTTATACACAATATATAAAAAATTCCTACAGAAAAAACTAAAGATTCCTATTGACATTGACGATAACTATGGCATAATAAAACAGC
>CAXDOW010000056.1:0-12432 GCA_963991165.1 uncultured Flavobacteriales bacterium
AACCCAGGACCCTCTCCTTAAAAGGGAGATGCTCTACCAACTGAGCTACCAGGTCTTGTTTTTTTGAGCATGCAAATATAGTTTCATTATTTCAAACTGCAAGTCATTACGTATTTTTTTTGGGCTTTTATTTGATGGTTTTGCACCGTTCAAAAGCAATATTTGTGTCAAATAGTTTTCGGTATGTTTTCAGCGTCATATATTTTTTAGTACCTAAATTTTCAACCACTTTCAGCATTTTTGGGTTGAAGTCACCTATCCAAGTAATAATTAGTTTCTTGTAATGCTTACTGCCATTATCAAACTGACGTTTTATAGCCATAATAAGTGCTGCTTCAACGCCTTTTTTTTGAAATTCAGGACTAACCCCAAAGGCAATGCCAAAAGCAATATCACAACTTCCTTTCCATTTGTGGTATAAGAATTTAAGTTTTCCCCATGTGTTCAACTTCCCATTAACATACTTAAAAATTTGATTTAGCTCAGGAAGAGCAATAAAAAAAGCAATTGGTTTAGAGTTATGATAGGCAAACCATATTAATTGCTCGTCCATAATGGGTTTCATCTTACGTATAATTGCCCTTGCTTGAGATGAAGGCATTCCTTTAAAGTTATCATGTAATTTCCAAGCACTATTATATACAGTTCTGAAGTCTTCGGCATAGTCAAACATCTTGTGTTTTTCCAAATGCCTGAATGAATAGTCTTTATTTTTTAAAATTCGATCAGACTTTTCTCGAATTTTTAGAGGAATATCGTCCTTAACGTTCATGTAAAACATGTACTGATCAAAATAGGTTTGAAAGCCATAGTCTTCGAAAAGTTTTTGATAATACGGTGGCTGGTAAGGATTCGCATAAATAGGTGAATTTTCGAATCCTTCAACCAACAGACCCCAAAAACGATCGCGTTCACCAAAATTGATTGGTCCATCCATGGCTTTCATTTCTCTTTTTTCTAACCAATTTTTAGCCGTATCAAAAAGCAAGGACGAAGCCGAACCATCATCAATGCACTCAAAAAAACCAACCCCTCCCGTAGGTTGTGACTCACTAAAGGCCTTTTTCTTATTGATAAACGCAGCGATTCTACCTATACATTGACCTCTTTCATTGTTTAGTATCCAACGTATGGCTTCGCCATGTCTGAAAAACTTATTATCTTTCTTAGAAAATACTCCCTCTACATCTTTTTCAAGATGAGGAATCCAATTGCTGTCGGTTTTGTAGATGTCAAATGGGATTTGATGAAACTTTTTTTTGTGCTTAGGCGTTTGAACTTCAATAATTGTCATTAAAAAACTGTTTATTTGTACTAGCAAATAAAGCTGAAATTTGATGAAAAACAAAGTTGTCATTGTGACGGGAGCATCTTCTGGTATTGGAAAAGCATGTGCTTATTTTTTTGCACAGAAGGGAGCTAAAGTAGTTCTATCGGCCCGAAGCAAAGACACATTAAATGCTATTTCTAATGATTTAAATAAGAAGGGATATGATTCCTTTTTTGTTCCTGCCGATGTGAGTAAAGAGGCAGATTGTAAACGCCTTATCAATGAAGCCATAGGTCGCTTTGAAACCATAGACGTTTTAATCAACAACGCTGGAATATCCATGAGGGCAATCTTAGAAGAGTTAGATATTTCTGTTATAGAGAAAGTGATGAAAGTAAATTTCTTTGGAACGGTGTACTGTACAAAGTATGCTTTACCATATATCTTAAAAACAAAGGGCAGTGTGGTTGGTATTTCATCCATTGCTGGATATAAGGGATTACCTGCTAGAACAGCTTATTCCGCTTCAAAATTCGCTATGCAGGGCTTTCTTGAGTCATTGAGAATAGAAAACCTCAAGAAAGGGTTGCATGTTCTGATTGCCTGTCCAGGTTTTACGTCTTCCAATATTCGCAATGCGGCCTTATCTAAAGATGGCACTATTCAGTCTGAAAGTCCTAGAAATGAACAAGCCATGATGACGGCTGAGGAAGTGGCAGAAAAAATCTATCAAGCAGTATTAAATAGACAAAATTCATTAGTGATGACGATAAATGGAAAACTTACTGTATTTTTGAACAAATTTTTTCCAAGATTAGTCGATCGTTTAGTTTACAATCATTTGAAAAAAGAACCAAATTCACCGTTTTAATATTTTAACACCAAAAATAAGTTTACAATGACCATATTTTTAGTTGGCTATATGGGGTGCGGAAAAAGCACTTTGGGTAAAAAACTAGCTTACAACCTTAAATACGATTTTATTGATCTCGATCAGTATATTCAAGAACAAGAAGACCGAACCATCAAAGAAATTTTTGAGGACGATGGTGAAGACTATTTCAGAAAATTAGAAAGAGTGTACTTGCATCGCATCATTGATTCTGAAAACACGGTCATTTCAACAGGAGGAGGAACTCCTTGCCATTTTGATAATATGGAACAAATGAATGATTATGGTAAAACGGTTTATATCAACATGCATCCAAAAGCACTTATTCCTCGTTTGCAAAAATCTCCTGAATTTAGACCACTCATCGAGGGACTTGAAGGTGAAAAGTTATTGGATTATATTTATAAGACACTGCGTGAGCGAGAAATTTTTTACCACAAAGCACACAAAGTAGTTACTGGTTATAATCTTAATGCCAAAAAGTTACAAGAATTTTGCATTGAAGACTAAGCTCTATGGTTAATATTGATGATTCACATTTATCGTTAGTTGATATTTATCGGAATTTTCATCAAGAAGAGGAGCTGTCATTATCTGATCATGCAACTCAAAAAATAAAGCTTTGTAGACAATATCTTGATCAAAAGTCAGCTTCCAATGAACCAATATATGGTGTGAATACGGGCTTTGGCTCATTGTGTAATCAAGCTATTTCTCAGGATGATATAGAACAACTTCAAGTCAATTTGTTGTTGTCCCATGCTTGCGGTACTGGTCAAGAAGTACCTACTGAGATTGTCAAGTTAATGGTGTATTTGAAGATTCAATCTCTTTCTTATGGCCACTCAGGTATACAGCTCAAAACAATACAACGCTTGATTGATTTCTACAATCATGGAATTTATCCCCTCATTTTCGAACAAGGTTCTTTAGGAGCTTCTGGCGATTTAGCTCCATTGGCGCATTTGTCACTTCCTTTAATCGGCTTGGGTGAGGTATATTATAAAGGTCAAAAGCGTTCGTCTAAAGAGGTTCTTGATGAGTTTGGTTGGGCTCCCATCCAGTTAAAGTCTAAAGAGGGCTTGGCCCTTATTAATGGGACTCAATTTATGAGTGCTTATGCCTTACACTCGCTTTTTAAAACATTCAAAATTTCATATTTAGCTGACCTAATTAGTGCTATTTCTTTAGATGCCTTCAATGGTCGCTTGGAACCTTTCGATGCATTAGTCCACAAGATAAGACCTCACGAAGGCCAAATTGCAACGGCAAAAAATATCTTAGAAATAGTGAAAGACAGTCAGTTAGCTGCCCTCCCTAAAGACAGTGTGCAAGACCCTTATTCTTTTCGTTGCATTCCTCAGGTTCATGGTGCTACAAAAGATGCTATAAACTTTTTTAAGACGACTGTTGTTACTGAAATTAATTCGGTGACAGATAATCCCAACGTATTTGTTGAGGAGGATAAAATTATTTCAGCTGGTAATTTTCATGGTCAGCCATTGGCACTAGGTATGGATTTTATGGCAATTGCTCTATCGGAACTAGCTAATATTTCAGAACGTAGAATCTACTTATTAGTGTCAGGTCAGCGCGATTTACCACCCTATCTGACTCCCAAAGCAGGTCTTCATTCAGGTTTTATGATACCTCAATACACGGCGGCTAGCATTGTTAGTCAGAACAAACAATTGTGTACACCAGCATCAGTTGATAGCATAACATCATCGAATGGTCAGGAAGATCATGTGAGCATGGGAGCAAATGCGGCGACTAAATTGTATAAAGTCATAGAAAATACAGAACGTATTTTGAGTATTGAGCTAATGACAGCTTCTCAAGCAATGTCCTTTAGAAACAAAAAATCATCCGATTTTATTGAAAGCTTATTGTTGTCTTTTAGGCAAGATGTACCAGTACTTATCAAGGATGAGGTCATGCACTATCACATGAATAACTCATTGAACTTTATTCAAGATTTGTCTATCGAAGAGGAGTTGTTGTTTTAAGTCACTTTTTTGCAAATCAAAACTTTAGGGGAGTTTTTCATGAGAGTGGTCGCGAATAAATGCCAGTCCCCACCTTCTTTTAAACCAACTTTTTTTCTTATTTCAGAAACACTCAAAGGAAAGTTTCGTTTGGTAAGGTTGGCTTTTTTATCCTTAACAACATTAAAAATCGCTGACTTATCTAATTTGACAACTTCAATAATTTCAAAAACTTTTCCTGGAAAATTAGGCACAATGAGATTAGAGGTGTATAGATGCGTATTGGGGTGTAGTTTGTTAACATTATAGGCATGAGCTATGGAATTGAAAGCACCAGCCTTTAAAAGAGTGACATTCGGTTCGTAAAGATAGTTCTGTGGTGGTGACAGTTGACACGCCTTCGACTCTTGATCAAAAGTGAACCTAAAATCGATATGTTTAGTCAAATCTTGACAGTAAATTGAGATAGGCTGTGTTTGATGGCGTTTTATCAAAAAGAGCAGTTCTTTACACTCATTATCAACAGCTACAACATGAACTTGTTGTAAATTCGGAATTAAAGAAATGACTTGTTTAATATCTAATAGGGGTGAAGTTTTTAATAAAATTTCTCGCCCTTTTGAAAGCAGCAAATCCATGTGATCCAAAACGTTGGGACTATAGTCTTGCAAACGAACTACTTTTCTATTTTGTTGGTCTCTTCTTGAGGGATCGACATAAATCATATCAAACTCCTCTATTGTGCTTCTTAAATAGTCTAATCCATCTGTTTGTATAGATTTTATATTAGTCTGTAAGCGGTCAAAATTATGACTGACAATACATTGCAATTCGATATTTATCTCACAATGAATGCCATGCTTAAAAGATGTTCCGAAGAAAAACGAATCGACTCCAAAACCACCTGTAATATCAATAAATGACTGACCACTAAATAAGCTAGCTTTATACTTGGCAGTGAGTTCTGAAGAAGATTGCTCCAAATTGATTTTTGGTGGAAAAATAAGTTGATGAGCATGTTTACTCCAGCTTTCTACCTTTTTAGAGGCCACTTTATGACCAACAATTTGTTGAGCCAAAATGACCTTATCAATAATCGTATTTTTATCTAATGAAAATAGAACTGTTTCAATAGATTTAGATTTGTTTTCTTGTATGAATTGTTGCCAGCGTTCAGTCTGCAAAAAGGAATACTTGTCTAAATTAGACATTATATATTTTTAGTCAATTCTTGAATAATTTTGAACTCGAATAGAAATTCTTTGGCAATAACTCTCAGAACGGTGTAAAATGGAATAGCAATAACCATTCCTGATATGCCCCAAATGGTACCTGCCGAAATGACTACCAAAAAAATTTCTAGTGGGTGAGCTTTGACTGAATTTGAAAAAATTAAGGGTTGAAGGATAAAATTATCAATCATCTGCATACTCCCAAAGACAATACAAATTTTTAAAATTAAAGGAATCATTTGGGAATAAAATTCCAAATCTAAATTTGTAGAAATGCCAATGATAATTCCTAGCGATGCCCCAATAAGTGGACCTATGTAAGGAATGACGTTAATAATACCAGCCAACAAACCAATTAACATGGCATTTTTTATGCCAAGAATACTCAAGCCAATACTAACAATAATCGTTATAATTCCAATTTGTAATATGATGCCAATGAAGTAACGACTCAATAATTGCTTCACGTTTTTCAAGACATTTTGTATGTGTTTCATTTTATTTGTTGGAGTGAGGGCAATTATGAAATTATTTACGATATCTTTCTCTTTAAGCAAGAAAAATGTGATAAACAAAATTGAAAATAAGGCAATTAAACTATTTCCAAGAATACCAATAGCCGAATTGAATAAGGCTCCAATGTCGGTCAATCTGACTAAGTCAGAGAGTTCATTTTTCAGATTTGATGTTGGATTTACTAGATGGTGTTTTTTTAAAAAATGGTCTAAGTCGTTGATGGGGTCATTGAGTCCGACTAATACGGATTCAACGTCAATGGATGAGAGAATTTTAATTTCGTCAACGACTAGTGGGGTAAACAGTGAGAACAGACCCAAAAACATAGTCAACAAAACCATTAACGTCAGTCCACTTTTTAAAAACATAGGTAATGATTTACCCTTAATTTTTGGTCGATTTAAAAACTTCATGATGGGTCTGCCAATAAGTGCTAATACGACCGAAACTAATAAGTAAACCACTACAGTTTTTAGATAAAAAATCAACATGAGGACAACGATTATAGAAATAAGTGTCACGGTATTTTTAAAGGAAAAAATCATATGATTTGTAATTAGTCTTGGTTAGAAAATGCAAAATCAATAATGTTGGCTCCCATTTTAAGTGCTTTAAGGCGTGTTGAAGCCGAGTTGTTGTGAACTTCAGCGTCTTCCCAGCCATCTCCTAAGTCACTTTCGTAAGAATAGAAACAGACCATTCTGCCTTTATAAAATAGTCCGAAACCTTGAGGCGATTTGCCATCGTGTTCATGGATTTTGGGTAAGCCGTTAGTTAATTTGTAGTGACTTTGGTAAATGGGATGGTTGAATGGTAATTCTATAAAATCACTTTCAGGAAAAACTTTTTTCATTTCTGGTCGTACAAATCCGTCCATTCCGTAATTGTCGTCAATATGTAGAAATCCACCACCTATAAGGTATTTTCTTAGGTTTTCACTTTCTTGGGCCGAGAATACGACATTGCCATGGCCAGTCATGTGAATGAACGGAAAATTAAAGATATCTGTACTGCCTACATCTACTACTTCATAGTTTTTATGTATGTTAGATTTGAGGTTTTCATTACAAAATGCAATAAGATTTTTTAAAGCCGTGGGGTTGGCATACCAATCGCCACCGCCATGATACTTAAGAACAGCAATCTTGTAGGAGGGAGAGTAAAAACTTACTAGAGTGAGAGTAAGTACAATAAACGCAATTTTTTTCATTGATTGATTAAATTTAATGTGTGACAAGCCACCACGGCAGCAGTTTCGGTTCTTAATCGACTACTAGCCAAAGTAACGTCTTTAAATCCATTTTGTTTAGCCATTTGTATTTCTGATTCGGAAAAATCTCCTTCAGGACCAATCATTACTAATGTGTTTTGTCCTTTATATGTTGCATGCTGCAAGGATTGTTTTTTTACATCATGACAATGAGCAATGTAACGATGACCTGGAATGTCTTTGGTAATAAACTGCTCAAATAAAATGGCCTCATTCAGGAGTGGTAAATAACAGCGATTGGATTGTTTCATTGCACTGACAAGGATGTTTTTCATTCGTTCTGTTTTTATCACTTTTCTCTCTGAATGACTACAAATAATAGGGGTAATTTCACTAATACCAATTTCTGTTGCTTTTTCCAAAAACCACTCAAAACGGTCGTTATTTTTTGTTGGAGCAACCGCCAAATGAAGATGGATTTTTAAGGGATTTACTTTTTTTTCTTTGGAAACAATTTTTAGTTCGCATTTTTTTGGATGATCTTGTATAATTGCACCTTTGTAAATACCACCTTGACCATCGACTAACTCAATGTGTTGACCTACTTTTTTTCTTAATACTTTGATGCAATGCCGACTTTCCTCAGGATTTAGGGTATGGGAGTCATCTAATACAAAAGGAGTGTAAAAGTAGTGCATATCTTTTTCAAAGTTAAAAAATCTACACGTAACGTGCTTTATTTTATTTTATTTGCTGTGTATTACGTAGTATATGCAGTATATTAAAAACGGACAATTCTGTCAATCACCTTGTATCCATTACAATAATCGTTCATTTCTATATGGCGATGGTTTTTTTGAAAGCATACGTTTATTCGAAGGAGTCATTTTCAATCGTGAGAGTCATTTCAAACGAGTGTCAACTACCTTGAAGGAATTAGAATTGGAGTTGGAACGGTCACTAAACGATGTATTTAGTGAGGTAGAAGCACTTGCTCAAAAGAATGGTTTGTTAAATGCCTGTTCTGCCCGTTTGACCATTTACAGAGAGGAGGGAGGTTTATATACCCCTTTGACCAATCAGGCCTCGTATTTCATATCGACGGTTGAACATCCTGAACATAGGTTTAAACTTGGTAATGGAATACGATTAGGTATTTATTCAAAGCATTTGAAAGCAGCACAACCTCTTTCTACAATTAAATCGTCCAGTGCGTTATTGTATGTTTTGGCATCTATTGATAGAAAAAAACAAATCATGGATGAATTGATTTTACTCAATGAACATTCTAACGTTGTGGAAGGAACTAATTCTAATATTTTTATGGTAAAGGACAGCCATTTATTTACACCTCCTTTGTCTGACGGTGGAGTGGCTGGAACAATGCGTCATTTAATACTCCAGCAATATAGTGTAGATGAATCGTCATTTCAAATAAGTGATTTGGAGTTGGCTGACGAAATTTTTCTTACTAACTGTCATGGCATTCGATGGGTAAAAGAATTTGGAAAAAATAGTCACTTAAACAGCGATGTTTCCACTAAGGTTGTTGATTGTTTAAATTCACTAATTTAATTCTGGATCGTCTGGCATGGTGTGCCAAATAGCATAATCTGTATCCATTTTTTTGATAAAGTCTTGCCACATTTTTTTATCGTTCCTTTCAAGTGCGATTGACGGGTTGCTATTAACAACAATCCAAGACTGGTCTTGCAGTTCGTGTTCTAATTGGCCTGAACTCCATCCCGAATACCCAAGAAAAAATTTTATTTCGGATTCTTTCAATTCTCCAGCTTTTATTAATGCTTTCACCATATCAAAATTGCCACTCCAGTATAAGCCATCAATAATGGGAATGGAGTTTTCAATTTTTTCTCCTGCCGAGTGAATAAAGTGAAGGGTATTCTTTTCGACAGGCCCTCCAATGTATAGGGTGGCATTGAACGATGGAAAGTCTTTGACAATATCTGAAATAATTAGATTCGTTGGCTGATTCAAAACAAAGCCAATGGACTCATCCTGATTGTGCTTCGTCAACAACAAAACCGAACGTTTGAAATTATAGTCTTCCATACTGGGTTCAGAGATGAGAAATTTGCCACGTTTTGGATGAATGCTAGTCATATGTTAAGAAACGATTTGTTAAGTCAGTTTGGTATATTTATCCTAATTCTGAAAGGGCAAAGGTGTCTTTAAGACGTACTCCTTTTTCTGTTTTATGAACAGTACAACATTCGTTGTAGTTATCATGCTGTAAGAAAATTATGTATTCTTTGTCCGCTGCTTCATTCAGGAATTTTTCCTTTTCACTAAGGGTTAATAAAGGTTTAGTATCATAACCCATCACATAAGGCAAGGGAATATGTCCTGTGCTAGGCAATAAGTCGGCGGCAAACACCACAGTATGTCCTTTGTAATTGATGTGAGGAATCATTTGGGCTTCTGTATGACCATTAACAAATAAGGTTGTTATTTTATCAAAAGCAGTCCCTTCTTTTTCAATGAATTTGAGTTGTCCGCTTTGTTCAATGGGTAATATATTTTCTTTCAAAAAGGAGGCCTTTTCTCGCCGATTGGGCTTAACGGCCCACTGCCAATGATCTTTGTTGCTCCAGTAGGTAGCATTTTTGAAAGCCATTTCGAAGCCCGAACGATCCTTATTCCATTTGACACTTCCACCGCAGTGATCAAAATGAAGATGCGTTAAAAAAACATCGGTAATATCATCGGTACCAAAGCCATGCTTTTTTAATGACATTTCTAAACTATCGTCTCCATGAAGGTAATAGTGACGTAAAAATTTATCATCTTGTTTGTCGCCTATTCCATTATCAATTAATATCAGTTGATGGCCATTTTCTATAAGTAAGCAACGCATAGCCCACGGACACAGATTGTGATCATCTGAAGGGTTAGTTTTACTCCATAAAACTTTAGGCACAACGCCAAACATTGCTCCACCATCTAGTTTGAAATAACCCGTGTCGATTGTGTACAGTTTCATGTTGATAAAAATAATCTTTTCAAATGTAAAAACAGACAAATATCTCTATTTTACAAGTTGATTTATGTCAGCATGAAAGTACATTTAATTGCAATGGGCGGCAGTGTTATGCACAACTTGGCATTAGCGCTACAACAAAAAGGGTTTGAAGTGAGTGGATCGGATGATGCCATCTATGAACCCTCCAAAAGTCGTCTAGAAAATGCCGGTTTATTACCACCACAAATGGGATGGTTTCCAACAAAAATACATGCTAATCTGGATGCCATAATACTTGGTATGCATGCTCGAATAGACAATCCTGAACTTAAGAGAGCTCAAGAATTATCTATTCCGATTTTTTCTTTTCCAGAATATATTTACGAGCAGAGCCGAAACAAGAAAAGAGTTGTTATTGGTGGAAGTCATGGCAAAACATCCATTACAGCCATGATTCTACATGTCTTAAACTACGTTCATTTAGATTGTGACTATTTGGTTGGGGCCCAATTGGAGGGTTTTGACACTATGGTCAAGCTAACGCATGAGGCCCCTGTTATCATTTTAGAAGGAGATGAGTATTTGTCCTCGCCCATTGATTTACGCCCCAAATTTCTTTGGTACAAGCCCCATATTGCTGTGATAAGCGGTATTGCTTGGGACCATATCAATGTGTTTCCCACTTTTGATAATTATGTGGAACAGTTTAGATTGTTTAGAAAGGATGTGCAAGACATACTCTTTTATTTTGGTGGGGATAAGCAACTTGAGCTTCTTTCTCAAGAACTATCACAGTGCCGTAACGAGCGTTATTTGACTCCAAGTTATGACATACAAGATGGGGTGACCTATTTTGTGGATGAACAAAATCGAATTCCACTTCAGGTGTTTGGAAAACATAATTTGCAAAATATTCAAGCGGCTCTATTAGTTTGTCAAACCTTAGGGGTGAACAAACAACAATTTTTTGAAGCTATACAATCTTTTAAGGGGGCAGCCAAACGACTCGAACTGATTAAAAAAACACCTTGGTCCGCTATTTATAAGGATTTTGCTCATTCTCCTTCAAAACTTATGGCTACTACCAAAGCGATGAAACAACAATTTCCTGATAGAGAATTGGTGGCATGCATGGAACTTCATACTTTTTCGAGTTTAAACAAAACGTTTTTGAAAGAATATGAGGGTACTATGAACGATGCCGATATTGCCATAGTGTTTTTAAGTCAGGAAGCATTAAAACACAAGAAACTAGAAGCCATTTCTCCGCATGAGATTATCCAATCTTTTGGTAGAGAGGATTTAAAGGTAATTCTAACTGCTGAAGACCTTCTCTTTCATTTGAATTCCATTGAATGGACAAACAAAAACCTATTAATGATGAGTTCTGGCAATTTTGGCGGATTAGATATCAATCAGTTATCTAAGTTGATAAGTGATCAAAAGTAAGGTCTATTCCTATCATTATTGGAATGACCAATAAAAAAAATGACAAGAGCACTAATGATAATGGCAAGATAGGTCCCAAAACCATACCATGCCGATCGTATCATGTCTTTTTTATTTATCAAATAACAAATTAGAACGCCAGTAACTCCTAAAAGCAATCCAAGTAAAAATCCACCAAAGTGAAAATTTCTGTTTGTTTGTTCAGCAACAGCAACAACTTCATTAGATACTGGAAAAGCGGCAAAAAGTGTAGAGCAGAGCAGAGTAAAAGCAAATGTGAAGAAACCTTTCTTCATGAATATGATTTAATAAAAAAAACCTCCAACTGGAGGTTTTTTTATTACATGCGCATTTTACCTTGAGCAATTTTGATTAAGTCAATGATGACCCAGATACCGCAACCACCTAAAGTTAAAAGCATAAGGATGCCATTAGTAACATCACCTATAATAAAACGATGTATTCCAAGAGCCCCAGCAAACCAACAAATGATAAACAAGGTCCAGTCGATATCAGCTGCAAGAGGAGTAGCTGCTTCAGCACTGGAAATTATTACCTCACTGTTAGAAATTTGCTCAGAAACTGGAAATGATGCAAAGCAAACGGCACTAACCGCCAATACGGCTAATGAAATGAATAAAATTTTTTTCATAATTAGTTAAATGAAATTTATTAATTGCGACTAATATATGAAAAGAAATGATTAATTTATTTTATTGTAAGTCTTTTTTATTGTTTTGTAATAGGAAATTATTAAAAGAGGTAGTACCAAAAAGGATAGTTTATTGTATTCGTATGCTATTTGAAAATCAAAATGAATTAGGTGTTGTATAGCTCGGGTCATGCCACAAGCGTAGCAGTTTTTATCAAAAAAAAGTACAGATAAACAGAT
>CAXDOW010000057.1:0-12408 GCA_963991165.1 uncultured Flavobacteriales bacterium
TAGCTATTCTGTAAAATAATCCAATATAATTTTATTTAGTTATTTTCGTTATTTGTCTATATTTGCTCTTGACAAGAGGGGGTAATTTTATATTCAGATTTTTTTTCGATTTTGTATTGACAAATCGCCGGGGTGGTTCAGACACAACCAACCAAAATATTTATAAATGTCTTACTCAAACCATTCCGACTAGCCCCTAATTGACCCAATATTGCTTTTTATTGTGTATAACAAGCGGAATTGACCCATAATTAAACAGAAGGAGACACATTATGCCAAAAAAGAAAAACCTCGGAATACTTGCTGGCGGAGTTAAACCCGTTGAAACCGAAGAGCTAGCAAAGTCCATCGCAAAAGATTTAAACATTCCAGACCGCCCCTTGAGCATTCAAGAGTTGGCCGCAACCGATCCCTTCACAGGAAAGCCCCGTAAACAGGAACAGGACGATGTTTATTTCGACCTTTCGCCCCCTTCGCCCGAAGAGCTAGAGAAAATCGCCCAAAACGAAAGACGCGAAGAAGAAGCACTTATTGACCAAATTGACCAGGAGTTTGATGAATGATTGTACCACAGGGAATGACCGAACAGGAGGTTATTGATATTATTCTCAAAATATCCAACCGACTAGCCCCTAAATATGTCTTTGCAGGGTACGAAGTCGAAGACATTGTACAAGAATCGTTTATCATAGGTATAAATGGCCTCAAGAACTATGACCCCTCCCGCCCCCTTGAAAACTTTATGCACACCCACATAAATAACCGCCTAAAAACATTCAAGAGGGATAATTACTTTCGCATGGATTACGGATCGCCCGCCCAAAAGATTCAGGACCGCAAAAAAAACCTTCTTGAGCCCGTCAGCATCGACACCATATACAGCATCTATAGCACCAACATTGCCTCCAACGACGCCCACATATCTGAAATGCTCGAACTAATAGACCGCAAACTTCCCAGCCACCTTCGTCGCGACTACCTTAAATTACAAAGCGGAGCCCCACTTCCCAAAAACCGCAAGGCTCAAATTATAAGCGTTATCGAACGCATCATAAACGGAGAAGATCCAGACGCCCCATGATTTATTTTCTCTGCTCCATAAAACTGCTTAATTTTGTTACAAGGTGATATTATATGAAAAAGGGTAGATTCTCATTTTCGGAGATGGAATTTATCGAGGCGAACGCCGAGGTTCTTTCACCAGAGCAAATAGCTCAAGAGCTTGATCGCGATCCTTCTAGCGTCAAGGATTGGATTGCTAAAAAGATTGGGTTTAGTGCAAAGCAAAAGAAAGAGGCGGCTGTAGCAAACGAACTAAAATCCAAACCATACTTTCGTGAGCTTAAAAACCAGTTCACTGAAGAAGAGCTGGAAATGTTTGAGTTTCACTTCAAGAAAATGTGGAGTCAGTTTAAAGACGATGTATTTCATACCGAAGAAATGCAAATCATAGATACAATCAAATTAGAAATCTTGATGAACAGGATTCTGCGAAGCCAGCAAGAAAACCAAAGCGAAATATCCACCTACGAGCAACTGGTAAGTGAAGAAAAGGCGGTGGACAGAGATCAGCGAGACATGGAAACAGTTATGCAGTTGGAGCGACAAATAGCGGTTTTAAGAGCCTCACAAGAAACACTATCAAAAGACTACAAAGATCTCCAGGCCCGAAAGGCTACGATGCTAAAAGATCTGAAAGGCACCCGTGAACAGCGTATCAAAGCTATTGAGGACAGCAAACAGACGTTTGGGACTTTAGTGAAGCAATTGGCTACAGATTCCGCTTTTCGATCAAAAGTTGGAGTAGACATGGAGAAAATGCGATTAGCCGCAGAACGTGAGAAAGAACGCCTGTCTGAATATCATGAATATGAAGATGGGACTGTTGATCAGCCTTTTCTAAATTCAGAAAGCCTCATACAAGAACAGAATGAAAAATAATCACGTTTTTGACAATAGGAATGCATTAATGAAAAAAGCACTTATCTTTGGAATCACAGGTCAAGACGGAAGTTATTTGGCTGAACTCCTACTCGAAAAGGGTTATGAAGTAACGGGCGTGACAAGAAGGGTCAGCGTAAATACCCTGGAAAGAATCCAACACATCTTGCCTCAATTAAATATTATAGAAGGTGATGTTACGGATGGCTTTAATGTGAACAAGATTATTGAGTCTGTAAAGCCAAACGAAATATATAATCTTGCAGCACAATCGCACGTAGGAACTAGTTTTGAACAACCCAATTTAACCACGGACGTTACTTATGGAGGCGTTTTAAATATTCTTGAGGCTATTAAATACTCCTCCAGAAAGAACGAAATTAGATTTTATCAGGCTAGTTCGAGCGAAATGTATGGTAAGAACTACGATGTGAGAGAAGTCGAGTTCAGAGACGAGGCAAAAGAAGAAAAATACCAAGACGAAAACACCAATTTTATGCCGCAGAGTCCTTACGCTATTGCTAAGCTTGCAGCACACCATTTGGTGCGAAACTATCGAGATAGTTACGGCATTCATGGTTCTTGTGGTATTTTGTTCAATCATGAAAGCGAACGAAGAGGAGAGCATTTCGTAACCCGAAAGATCACAAAGTGGGTAGGGCAGCTAAAAAGATTCAGAAGTCGCGGGATCAGTTACTCTGAAACCTTTCATAAAAAGCAAATCAAGCAAGATCCAGATTATATCTACAGAGTAGAGGGTGACAGGGTTTTTGAGATACCTAAACTTCGACTTGGAAATCTGGACGCAAAAAGAGATTGGGGTCACGCAGAAGACTATGTAAATGCTATGTGGCTTATGTTGCAGCAAGACGATGCGGATGATTATGTTGTTGCAACGGGTGAAACTTATACAGTAAGACAATTTCTAGATGTGGCCTTTGCAAGAATAGGCATTACTGACTGGAACGATTATGTTGTAATTGACCCAGAGTTCTATCGACCAGCAGAGGTGGATTACCTACTAGGCGTTCCCACAAAGGCGGAAAAAGAACTAGGGTGGGAGCGAAAGGTTAGCTTTACAGATTTAGCAAATAGAATGGTGGACCACGATGTCAAAGAAACGTGATTACAGCGATCCAGTTTATAAGCAATTTAGAACTGAGGTTCTAAAAAGAGACAAATTTACCTGTCAAATGTGTAATAAAAAAGGTAAAGGAGTTTGGCTGAATGTTCATCATATTATGAAGTGGAGTTCGGCTAGTGCTTTAAGGTACGATCCAGACAATGGAATCACTTTGTGCAAACAGTGTCACAACGAAGTGACTGGCTGTGAGTCTCACTACATTAATTTTTTCAACGAAAAGGTAAAGGATAATAAAAATGCAAAGAAGCGAAATCGTTAAAAAGTTCCAGGCTGACATCTCGGAAGCTGCTGAAAAACTTCTCAAATCTCAAGAAGGCAGTGTCGAAGTCAAACCTGTCCAACCGTTATCAAAGTTGGACAAAGAATGCAGAATTTTAGAAAATAAACTTGCAGAAATGGGGATTTCTATTGAATATAATAAGAGAGGGGGGTCTAGGGCGATTTTAACATTAGATAACCCTAAACCTGCCAAACCTACTGGTGTTACAAAAGAGACAAATCTAAAAGCTTGGGTGAGTCTTCCCAAAAAGCCAGCCAGCGATTCTGAAGAAAAGGGTGGAGAAGCTTAAATAATGTCGAAATACACAGTGATCAAGGATACACGGGAGCAAGACGGTTGGTTCTTTGCTCCTTACGATAAGTGCGAGGGTATGGAAATCGGCACAATGCATACAGGCGACTACACTCTAAAAGGTTATGAAGATGTAGTATGTGTCGAGCGAAAAGCCTCGGTATCTGAGATTGCTATGAATTTAGGTAGGAAGAAAAAGCCGTTTCAGGAAGAAATAGAAAGGATGAAGGATTTTCATTTTTCTTTTCTAATTCTGGAGTTTAGCATGGACGATGTTCTAAAGTATCCAGAAGGGTCTAAAGTACCCAAAGCGGCCAGATCCAAAGTCAAAGTAACTGGCAAGTACTTGCTCAAGTGTTTGATGGAGTTTGAGATTTGGTATAATACCAAGATAATTTTCTGTGGGAATAAGCAGAATGCATTTTTGGTAACTAATAGTATATTCAAAAGACTTACAGAACTTTTCGACCGAGGTTCGGATGACGAAGACGCAACATCAACAGGATTCGATTTCTGACATTCTTGCTTTAGGTATAGATGTAGAAAATAGAGTTATTTACATAGAAGAAAGAGAAGATTCTGCGTCAGACCCCTCTGGCGTGGATTTTCGTGTTGTTCAAAGCTTTATTAAAAATATAAACATTCTTGAGAACCAATCTTTAGAGCCCATCACCATCTATCTCCAGACTGGTGGCGGATGTTGGTTTTCTGGTATGGGTGTTTACGACGCCATCAAGTTGTCAAAATGTGAAGTAACTGTTATAGGCTATTCTCAAATACAGTCAATGGGCACAATTATAATGCAAGCTGCTGACAAAAGGGTTTTGATGCCAAGCTGCGTTTTTATGTGCCACTACGGCTCAAGTAATAACAGTGGAGACTTTCTCAGCTCTCAAAACTTTGCACAACTGGACAAAAATATATGCCAGACAATGGTGGACATTTATGCTGAAAAATGCTATGAAGCAGGGTATTATTTCGAGGAAAGAGGGTACAATCTTTCAAAAGTAAAGACTTACATAAAAAGGAAGATGAAGGACGGCGACTGGTATATGACCGCACAAGAAGCGGTTAACTTTGGCTTTGTCGATTGCGTTCTTTCTAAATAAAACATGAACAAAAATCAACAACTGCTAGACGATGCTTGGTTAGGAATTGACGTAGATGAATCTACGCTGTTTAATCCTATGGATTTTGTAATGCAGGACTCCGACAACGAAGCCATGCTAAAACGTCTTTCGTGGTTGATGATGAGACCCGAATATTTCAGCTTTGCTTGTAAATATATTTTAAATATTGAACTCTCGCCCTTTCAGGCTCTTCTATTGCAAGAAATGTGGAATAGGAAATTCCCCATGCTTGTTGGTAGTCGTGGTATGGGTAAGTCCTTTATTCTTTCGGTATATCCTTTGCTTCGTGCATTATTTATGCCTAGAAGAAAAGTTATTGTTGTTGGTGCCGCTTTTAGACAGTCTAAAGTTTTGTTTGAGTATATGGACACTATATGGAAGAACGCTCCTGTGCTCAGGGATTTGTGTCCTTCTAATAGCGGCCCCAGAAGGGATGTGGATAGATGTGTAATGTATCTTGGCGACAGCACCGTTACATGTCTTCCTTTGGGTGACGGCTCCAAGATCAGAGGTCAGCGTGCCAATGACATTATTGCTGATGAATTCGCGTCGATTCCACGCGACATCTTTGAAAATGTTGTTGCTGGTTTTGCTGCCGTTGCCTCATCCCCTATTGAAAAGGTTAAGCAAAAGGCAAGGGAAAAGAAGGCAGAGCAATTAGGTATTCCCATTGAAAACAATAAAGAAAAAGAAAATCCAGCAGATAAATCTAACCAAATTATTTTATCTGGAACGGCATATTATGACTTTAATCACTTTTCAGAATATTGGAAAAGATACGCTGCTATAGTAAAAAGTGGAGGACGAGAGCGAAAGTTGGAGGAGGTTTTTGGTGGTTCTGTACCCGCCGAGTTTGATTGGACGCAATATTCTGTGTCAAGAATTCCTGTTGAGCTATTGCCTGCTGGTTTTATGGACGCTGGTCAAATTGGTCGAGCTAAAGCTACTGTCCACGCAGGTATTTATCAAATGGAATATGGAGCGGTGTTTACAACGGACAGTCAAGGATTTTTTAAAAGAAGTCTAATTGAAGGTTGTACTGCGACACCAACAGATCCTGTTAGTTTTGCTCATTCTGGTGATGTTTGGTTTGAGGCGTCTCTAAAGGGTGACAGCGATAAAAAATATGTATTCGGTGTTGACCCCGCTTCAGAAGTCGATAATTTTAGTATTGTGGTCATGGAGGTTAATCCAGATCACAGAAAGGTGGTTCACTGCTGGACGACAAATAGAAAGTCTCACAAAGAGAGATTAAAGTCTAAACTTGTTGACGAAGATGATTTTTATTCTTATTGTGCAAAAAAGATCAGGGAATTGATGAAAGTTTTTCCCTGTGCTGAAATTGCTATGGACGCTCAGGGCGGCGGTATCGCCGTTATGGAAGCTTTGCACGACAAGGATAAGATTCCACCAGGAGAGCTTCCAATTTGGCCTGTTATTGAAGAAAAAGCTAAAGATACCGATGATTATTCGGGGCTGCATATTTTAAGAATGTGTCAGTTTGCTAAGTATGATTGGCTTGCAGAAGCTAATCATGGAATTAGAAAAGACTTTGAAGATAAAGTGGTTCTTTTCCCTTATTTTGATTCAGCTAGTTTGGGTGTTGCTCTAGAAGTAGACAAGTCTGTTGGAAGAAAGTATGACACACTTGAAGACTGTGTTATGGAAATAGAAGAACTTAAAGATGAGTTATCTATGATTGTAATGACAGTAACCAACTCTGGGCGTGAAAGATGGGACACTCCGGAAGTAAAAACTGGAGCAGGAAGGAAAAGTAGACTCAGAAAAGATAGGTATTCGTCGTTAATCATGGCTAACATGTCTGCAAGAAATTTGAGCGTCAAAAAGACAACTCTTGAGTCGGGTGCTATCGGAGGATTTGCTGATGGTCAACCGAGTTTTAGAAATAGTGACGAAAAGTTGTTCCAAGGTCCAGCATGGTTTGCCGAAAAAATGAACGATATTTATTAGATTGTGTATAGTAATACAATTAGCAATATAATCGTCAATAACATTACAAGGAATGCAGTATAAATGTCTGATAATCTATACCAAACGTGGGCTAGCGATTCGGAGCGAGATAGAGCTATTGACTCTATTAATTTAGATGGTTACGATGGAACTGTCCACAAATCTCAAGCTCATGGCTGGGGACATCGTGGAGATCCCTACGGTGGAAGCAATAGGCAGACATATATTGATGTAGAACCAAATAGAAGTGTTAGACCTTCTTTTACTCGTGATGATTATGACGCCTTTCGTCCTGGTGAATCTATTCCAAATCGCCAGAAGAAAATTATTGGTGCTTGTATGGCTGCGTATGATCGCGTTGGCATAATTCGCAACGTCATTGACTTGATGAGTGATTTTGCTAGTCAGGGATTGGTTCTTGTACATCCAAATAAAACAATTGAAAAGTTTTATCGTAAGTGGTTTTCTCAAGTAAAGGGTTATGATAGATCAGAAAGGTTTCTGAACTACCTTTACCGCTGTGGAAATGTTGCGGTTCAAAGAAGAACCGCTAAGCTAGATAGAAATAAAGAAGCTGAACTAAAAAGGGCGGCTGGTGCAGATATTGTATTGGAAGACTTGAAGATTCCAAAAAGAGAAGTACCTTGGATGTATGATTTTCTAAATCCTGTGGCGATAGATGTTGCTGATCCAGGTGCGTTGGCTGTAGGAAAACCTCAGTACTACCTAAATATGTCCAAATATACACAGCAATCACTTCTAAATACTGCAACCACAAATAAGGCTGTGTTTTCCACCCTTCCTAAAGAACTTCAAAAGCAGATTGAGAAGGGTGAGAGAAAGGTTCCTCTGGAAGAAAATACATTCTTTTATCACTACAAAAAGGATGATTGGCTACTTTGGGCAAATCCGATGATCTATGCCATACTTGATGACATTCGAATGCTGGAAAAGATGAAGCTAGCAGACCTTGCAGCACTTGACGGTACAATCAGCCAAGTTAGATTGTGGACTGTTGGTGACTATGATCACAAGATTGTGCCAACTAAAGCTGGACTTCAAAAAATTAGAGACATTCTTGCTAGCAATGTTGGTGGTGGAACAATGGATTTGGTATGGGGGCCAGAGCTTAAATTTACAGAAAGTAATTCTCAAGCGTATAAATTCCTTGGTTCTGAAAAATATCAACCAGTCCTTACAAGTATTTATGCTGGTCTTGGTATACCTCCAACGTTAACTGGTGCCTCTGGACAAAGTGGCGGATACACCAACAACTTTGTGTCCCTTAAAACTCTTATTGAAAGATTAGAGTATGGTAGAGAGGTATTGACAGGGTTTTGGAAGCAAGAAATCGAATATGTGAGACGAGCTATGGGTTTCCGCCTTCCTGCTGAAATTCATTTTGACTCCATTGTTTTGTCTGACGAATCTGCACAAAAGAAACTGTTGATGGATTTGGCAGACAGAGACATTATATCACAGGAAACTTTACTTGAAAGGTTTAGAGAAATTCCTAGCATTGAAAAGGTTAGAGTTGGTAGAGAAGAAAGGGAGCGTGCAAACAACCCTAATTCTCCTAAAAAGGCTGGACCATATCACAATCCCCATCATGCACAAGACATTGCTAAGCTTGGAATGCAAAAGGATCAACTCAATACGGAGGAATACTTTGAAAAAATAGGACTTCCTTATATGGAAAAAGAGGAAGAAGTTCAACCAGTAACAAATAAAAAAGAAGAATCTTTTAAAGAAATAAAGGAGGCTGGTAGACCTTCTCAGTCTAGAGACGTTCAACCCAGAAAGCAAAGAAGAGTACTACCCAGAAGCGGGGAAGCTACATCTGCTGTATTGTGGGGTATTGAGGCACAGGAAAAAATATCTGATATGCTCACCCCTGTTATTTGCAATCACTTCAAAAAGAAGGATGCTCGTGCTTTGAGCAGGGCTCAGGTTGAGGAATTAGAAAATCTAAAACTTTGTATATTCACGGGCTTAGACCCCATGTGCGATGTTGATGAAGCAGGGATTGGACAAGCTTTAGCAAACAACACCAAACCCAGTAAAGAGTTTGATATGCTAGTAAAAGAAAACGTTGAATCCTTTACTAACTCAAGGCAAAGAAAGCCAAATACATCGGAGATGAGGCATATCTATGCTTCTTCATTTGCTGAGATTTATTGTTTTTGAGCAAATTGAACCCAGTTTTTCAATTATTGTGTATTAGTGGGTATGGAGAACTCAACTATGAATATACCTGTTTATCAATCTGAAATCAACGACGGCTTGGCCGAACAGATACAGAACAACTCTGTAGCTTGTTTGGCTGCTGCTGAAGCCGATGTCAAACCTTCACCCGAAGCCGTAGAAAAGCTTCAAAAGATTTTGGCTTTCAATAGAGATGGCTGCGATGTTGCACTAGCAGAAAACAAAGAGCAGATTGACCTTTTTTATCTAAAGTCTATTTTAGTTAGCACAGGCTGGAACAAGAACGATGACGTGTTCGACCCCAAAGAATTATGGGACGCTCGCAACACGCCTGAAGACAAGCCTTTCAACTTTATGCATGACGAAAAAGACATTATTGGTCACATCACCGCCAACGAGGTTGTTGATTTCGAAGGCAAAAGGCTAGACCCAGAGTCTTCTGAAGTTCCTAGTCAGTTTAATATCCTAACCTCCGCTGTAATTTATACCGAGTGGTCAGATCCAGAGCAACGAGAGCGGATGAAGCAAATCGTTGCAGAAATAGAAGAAAATAAATGGTTTGTATCAATGGAGTGTTTGTTCCCTAACTTTGATTATGCTCTAGCCAAAGATGGTGAGACCAAAGTCATTGCTAGAAATGAAGCTTCTGCATTTTTGACCAAGCATTTAAGATCATACGGAGGTGATGGAAAGTACGAAGATTACCAAGTGGGAAGGCTTTTGCGAAACTTATCGTTCTCTGGTAAAGGCTTAGTTTCCAAACCAGCAAATCCACGAAGTATAATTCTGGAAGGAAATGATTTTTTTGACGAATCTCAATCTAAAGTTTTATCTTTATCTTCACTAAAGGAGAAGAAAATGTCGGATAACCAAGAGTCGCAAGTTGCTGACTTGCGTGCTGAGTTGGCTGAAGCTAAAGCTGCCAACGAAGCTCTAAAGGAAAAGGTTGTTGCAGAGCAACAAGCTGAGTTCGAAGCTCAAATTCAAACCCTGGAAGCAACCATTGCAGAATTGCAAGGTAAAATTGCTGAGCAAGCTTCCGCACACGAAGCAGTGGCTGAGTCTTTGAAGCAAGCTGAAGAAGCTATCGCTTTGAAGGATGAAGACATGAAGAAGAAAATGGAAGAACTTCGCGAAATGAAGAAGAAGGAAGCTATGATGAAGCGTAAGGCTGAGCTTGAAGAAGCTGGCTTTGACGCTGAAGAAGCTACCGCTACCGTTTCTGAGTTCGAAGGTCTTGACGACGAAACCTTTGCTAAGATTGTAGCAATGATGAAGAAAAAGGTTGCAGTCAAGCACGAAGAAGACAAGGAAAAGGCTCTTAAAGAAGAGAAGGCTCTTAAAGAGAAGGCTCTTAAAGAGAAGGCTTCTGAGCAAGCAGAAGAGGAAGTTGATTCCGCAGAAGCTAGCGAAGAAATCTTGGAAAATGCTGAAGTTCCTTCAGAAGTTGCTGTTGCAGAAGCTATGGGTGAAGAAGATCCAGCCCAAAACCTTCGCTCCGTTGCTTCGGAATGGATTGGTTCGGTTCTTGGTCAACCAGAAAATAACTAGTTATAAGCTATTCAAACTCAAAAGGAGAATTAATAATGGCTCTCAAACAAGACAGATCTACTCTGCAAACTGACATTTCTTACTTCATGAATGAAGTAGCAGAACGAGGTGGAGTTGTTTCACACACCACTGCTGGTAGTGGTGCATCTATGGATAATGGTGCTGCTGTTGTTAGCTACGCTGCTGACGCTTCCGGCGTTGTTCCAGTTGGTTTGTTGATCAACGATATGGTTGACATCGACCTGACTCGTCAACACCTCAACCAACACAAGGACGAAGTTCAAAAGGGTGGCAAGGTTACTCTTCTTCGCAAGGGTTGGGTTGTAACCGACGCAATTACTGGCACAGCTCCTAACGCTGGTGACTTGGCTTATCTTGTTGACGGTGGTAACTTGGCATCTAGCAACACTGTAACCGACGACGATGACGCTGATGGTTCTACCCGTATCGTTGGTCGTTTCTTGAGCGACATCGACCAAAACGGTTACGCTAAGGTGTTCATTGACCTACCTAACACTAATCTGTAAATAAAAAAATAGGAGAAATAAACAATGTCTAACAACAGACCTACACCTGAATTCATCCAGCTGCTTAAACAGTCTGGCGATTCTGACCGTTCGGTTGCAATGGAAGCTCAGCGTGAAATCGCTAAAGCTTTGGAAACACCTCTTCGTAAGGGTGTTTTGTTTGGAGATGTAGTTCGTGGTATCTACGAAGCTATGCCTCTTGAGCCAGGAGCAAGCCCAGAGTTCCCATTGGATCTTTTGGCACCTGGAACAGAAATCGACCACGTTGCCTTCACCAATCCTGGTAATGGTCGCATTCCTGAGCGTCACGTAGAAGGTGACTACGTAATGGTTAACACTTACGGCATCACAAGCTCGATTGATTTCTTGCTTCGTTATGCTCGTGAGGCTAACTGGGGCGTCGTTAGTCGAGCTATGCAAGTTCTTGAGTCGTCTTTCGTTAAGAAGATCAACGACGACGGATGGCACACTCTACTTGCTGCTGCTGTAGACCGTAACATCTTGGTTTATGATGGCGATGCTGGTGCTGGCCAATTCACCAAGCGACTCGTTAGCTTGATGAAGACTGTTATGCGTCGTAACGGTGGTGGTAACAGTGTTACCGCTCCTGGTCGATTGACCGACCTTTACATGTCGCCAGAAGCTATCGAAGACATCCGCAACTGGGGTGTTGACCAACTTGACGAAGTTTCTCGTCGCGAAATCTACACTGCTTCTGATGATGGTCCTTCCTTGACTCGCGTCTTTGGTGTTAACCTTCACGACCTCTTTGAGTTCGGTGATGGACAAGAATACCAAGACTACTTCACAAGTGACTTGGGTGGTTCTATCGAAAGCTCCGACGTTGAGTTGGTAATCGGTATCGACCAGTCGGCTAACGACTCGTTTGTTATGCCTGTTAAGAAGGAAGTTGAGATCTACGAAGATCCTGCACTTCATCGTCACCAACGTCAAGGGTACTACGGCTGGGCTGAAATCGGCTTCGGTGTTCTCGACAACCGACGAATCATCGCTGGTTCTTTCTAAGAACTATCGTTAAATAGTTGAAATAATAGAGAAAGCTGCATCGAAAGATGTGGCTTTTTCTTTTTTATTGTGTATAATGAAATAGACATTTTTAGGAAAACCCCCAGAGGAGAATCAAATGAACGAACTAGAGCTACGAGCTGAAATTGCTTCCAATGTTATGCATGTTGGCACAGAAAGCTCTCCGTCGCTAACTGGCGATATCACAACGCTTGACATTTTTGTCATCGTCACAGTGAACGCAGAGGGCGATACGCAGCTTCAGCCGCAGCGGATTCACGTTGTTGACCGGGGTGGCCCTGGCGAAATCGCTACATATGGCGGTCGCCGGTACTCTAACTA
>CAXDOW010000058.1:0-12260 GCA_963991165.1 uncultured Flavobacteriales bacterium
TAATTATAGTTCGTAATGTTATATTTGCATACTATCAAATTAAATTTATGTTAAAAAAAGTATTAATCCTCTTGCTTTCATTCATAATGTTTCAGTCTTGTGTGGATACTAGAGATTTGTCTAAAAACATTGTCATTAGTCACATACTATCTAATCCAGATGGATTACATCCCTTTAATGATAATTCGGTTATGCGATCGTTCATTTTTCAATATACCCAAAAGTCTCTTGTAAAATTAGATTTGGAGAGTTTGGAATATATTCCTTCCTTGGTAAAACAATTGCCAACTATCTCAGAGGATGGATTAAGGTATGAATACGAATTAAGAGATGATTTGCGATGGGATGATGGGAGTACAGTAACCGCCAAAGACGTTGAATTTACAGCCAAACTTCAACTTTGCCCTCTTACTGACAACGCTCAAATTAGAGGAAACTATACTTCTGTTATAAAAGGTATTGAATTAGATCCTAGCAACCCATTGAAATTTACTATGGTAGCATTTGGAAAAAATGTAACTAACAAAAGTATTTTTTCAGAGATTTGGATTCAACAACAATCCCATTGGGATCCAGACGGCGTTCTCGATGACTTGACTTTTCAAGCGATTCATAGCGAAAACTTTAAAGAGAAGAAAGAATGGTCTGATTGGTTTAACGCATTTAATCACGGAGATAATCGTTATAAACCCGAACGCCTAGTTGGCCTAGGTGCCTATCAAGTATCTGATTGGGTGACAGGATCTTACATTATTGTAAAAAGGAAAGATAATTGGTGGGGTCAAGGCGATTCCTCAATTTACAATAAAAATTTCCCTGAAGAAATAATTTTCAAAATTATCAAGGATGATGCTTCTGTATTTCTATCTCTAAAATCTGAAGAGCTTGATGCTACGAACAGAATTGGAACGACCAAATTATTCAAACTTCAAGACCACGATTATTTTAATGAAAATTATCATTCGGATTTTCTCAATCAATACACCTATTACTATGCAGGTATGAACACAAGACCTGATGGGGTTAAACGAAAAGCATTTTTTACTGATATAAGAGTCAGACGAGCCATGGCTCATTTGGTGCCAGTTGATGAAATTATAGAAGTCCTTTTATTGGGAGAGGGATCGCGACAAGTGTCTAATGTCTCAAGTCTTAAAAAGGTATTTAACGATACCTTACAACTTATCAACTTAGATTTAGATAAAGCCAAAGAATTGCTTACCGATGCTGGTTGGGTGGATACCGATGGGGACAACATTAGAGATAAAGTCGTCAACGGAGAGAAGCTCCAATTGAGCTTTGAATTTAGCTACATGAGTTCAGCTGCTTCTAAAGAGACGGCTTTAATGATTAAAGAAAGTATGTGGCGCGCTGGCGTGGAAGTAAAACCAAACCCCATGGATTTCACCTTATTTTACAAAAACGCTCAAGAACACGACTTTGATATGATGCTTGGAGGGTGGGGTGGCTCTGCCTCTTATTCAAATCCATTTCAACTTTGGCACACTTCCTCATGGGTTAACAAAGGGTCCAATTTTTGTGGTTTCGGTGATGCCTTTAGCGATTCGCTGATAGATGCAGCCAATGGTGCCATTGATTCTGAAATACATCGTGATGCTATGTGGAAACTTCAAGCGAAAATTTATGAAGATCAGCCCTATATATTTTTATATAGTCCAAAGCGAAAATTAGTTATTCATAAACGATTTGACAATACTCAAATGTATTATGAAAAACCGGGTTTTATTTTGAATAATTTTTTGTTGAATGAAAACTATCAGAACCTAACCCCAACCCCTTAAATATAGTCTTATGTTAAAGTATATTGCCAAACGAGTTCTAATTTTTATACCCACTTTAGTTGCTATTTCATTGTTAGCATTCATCATCAATGTTAGTGCACCTGCCGATCCGGTAGAGAAATTAGCCAATTCTGCCGATAAGGAAGGGGCTGCCAATCAGCAATCCAATGCATCAAAGAAAATAAAGCAAGATTTACGTAAAAAGTTGGGATTAGATTTACCAATTTTCTATTTCAGTATTGGTACCGCTAGTGATTGTGATACGCTCTATAAAGTGGCTGATAAGGATCATTTGGCTTGTCTAAATGAGTTGACTCACTATTATGGCAATTGGGAAGACGTATCTGCATACTTTCATCAACTTACGGCTACTCAATTGAGTCATAGCCAACTCGATTTGAATCGTATTTTCTTGAATCAAGATACGATTAGCAATTTTTCTTTGACAAAAAATGAGATTAACGATATCATTACTAGGTCAAATTTCGAAATCAACGCCATGCTTGAAACAGCAAAGCCGGGAGTTTTGGAATCAAAGTTTAGCACTTTATCGACTCTTTATAATAAGTATGATTTTTTGACTCCTGTCAAAATAGAATTTGAACAAAGTAAGTCAGCATATGACAATATGCTCAGTAGAAAATCGACATGGAAAAGCTACATTCCCAACATCATTTGGTATGGAAGTAAAAACCAATACCATTTTTGGTTATTTGGCGATGGAAATCAACGAAAAGGAGTTATTAGAGGCGATTTTGGATTTTCTTATATTGATAGTCAACCTATTAATACTAAGATATGGAGTAAAGTATGGATTTCTTTCTCTTTTTCAATTCTTTCGGTACTATTTGCCTACTTGGTGAGTATTCCTTTGGGTATTTTTTCGGCCTACAAAAAAGATTCTCGTTTTGATAGAATATCGTCAATTGTGGTCTTTGTATTGTACTCTATGCCCGGCTTTTTCATAGGGGTATTGTTACTATATACTTTTGCTAACCCAGATACTTTACGGTGGTTTCCTGTTTCAGGAATACAAGACCCAAGTCTTTTTGATCAAGAGTGGTCTTTTGCTCAAAAATTTTCACACCGAGCACCCTATTTTATTTTACCATTGATTACATACACTTATAGTTCGTTTGCTTTTTTGAGTCGAATAATGAGAGTAGGTGTTATTGACGTATTTGGCCAAGATTACATTCGTACAGCTAGAGCCAAAGGCCTTAATGAACGAACCGTGGTTTTAAAACATGCCCTTCGAAACTCTTTACTTCCAATTATCACTGTTTTTGCTAATATTTTTCCTTTAGCTATTGGTGGTTCGGTTATCATAGAAACTATTTTCACAATTCCTGGCATGGGCTTTGAAATATACAACTCTATTTTAAATTCAGATTATCCAATGATAGTGGCTGTATTTACCATCATAGGATTTTTAACAATGGTTGGCTATTTAGTTGCTGATATTTTGTATGCCGTAGTCGATCCTAGAATTTCTTACAAATAAAATATATGGAACAGAATAATTTTTCATTCAAAAAATACGCTTGGCAACAATTCAAGAAAAACAAGTCTGCTTTAGTGTCATTATACGTCCTAATTTCACTGATTGTTATTGCCATTTTTGCTCCTATTATTGCCAATGATCAGCCCTTGTATTGTAAATACCAAGGCGAAACATTTTATCCTGCCTTTTCTACTTTAATTAATCCCTCCAAGGTCGATTCGGTCATCAATCAGCAAAGTCAAAAAGTTGAGACGCTACAGTTTGATATTACCGATTGGAGAAGATTGGATTTAGAACGCGTGATATGGGCGCCGATTCCATATTCTCCTGATAAAGGGGATCGTTACAATAGAGAACATGTTTCACCTTTTGGAGAGCAACGCTACAAAAACAGTGAAAATGAAATTGTGGCAATTCCCAAACGTTTACGTCATTTTATGGGGACAGATAAAATTGGTCGTGATTTGGCTTCGGGCTTAATTCATGGAACGAGAATATCCCTATTGGTAGGTGTAGTGGCTATGGGAATTGCAAGTATTATAGGTGTCTTTTTGGGTGCTATTGCTGGCTTTTTTGGTGATAGAAATCTATTAATGTCAAGAGCCAAATATTATTTCACACTATTAGGGGTGTTCTTAGCAATTTTTTATGGCTTTGTTGCAAGAAAATTTACTCTTTCCAATGGTTTCTCATCGGGAAGTGGAGTTTTTGAGTTGACTATTAGTTTATTGCTAATGGTTGCTATCATTGTTGGCCTAAGGTTGTTGTCTCGTCTTTTTACAGTTGGTTGGTTTTCTAAAGAAATTAGTGTGCCTGTTGACTCTTTCGTTTCTAGAGGAATAGAAATTTTAAATTCGATTCCTAGATTGATACTTATCATAACGATTTCAGCCATTTTTATCAGAAGTATTTGGCTGATTATGGTCATCATTGGTTTAACATCGTGGACAGGAATTGCCCGTTTTACTAGGGCCGAATTTTTGAGAATACGCGAGTTAGAATACATTCAAGCTGCAAAATCTTTAGGATTTTCTAATTTTAGAGCCATTGCCAAACATGCTTTGCCCAATGCATTAGCACCGGTTTTTGTTTCCATTGCCTTTGGAGTCGCATCAGCTATTCTTATTGAGAGTTCCCTGTCTTTCTTAGGAATAGGAGTTCCTGACGATGTGGTTACATGGGGATCCTTGCTAAATCTTGGAAGACAAGAGTTTGAAGCATGGTGGCTAGTCATGTTTCCAGGATTCGCTATCTTTATAACGATAACGGTATATAATTTGATAGGTGAGGGCTTGAGAGATGCACTAGATCCTCGTTTGAAAAGCTAACTCTGATGGAGTTCTTTTTGTAACAATTCTTTTAATTGTTCCTTAGATAAGCTAATTTCAAGTTGGCCTTTCAGTGCTACTGATATTTTTCCTCTTTCTTCAGAGACAATTATAGCAATACAATCTGTATTTTCAGAAATTCCTGCTGCAGCGCGGTGACGCATCCCTAAATTGGAGGGAAAACTTTCGTTTTCAATGGTAGGAAGAACGCAACGAGCTGCCATCACTTCGTTACCAGTTATGATCACTGCCCCATCGTGAAGAGGGCTATTTTTAAAAAATATACTTTGAAGTAAAATACTTGATGTTTGTGAATTTATTTTTTCACCAGTATCAATGTAGTTCGGCAATCCATTTTCTCTAGTAATAACAATGATAGCACCCGTTTTTGTTGTCGCCATTTTATGGCAAGCATCCACTATGGCCGAGATATTTACCTCTGCGGTTGTTTCGTCATTAATCCAGTTAAATTTCAAAACACCGTCTTTGGAGAAAAACTTGGTATTGCCAATCATAAGCAAAAAGCGACGTACTTCTTGTTGAAAAACAATAATAACTGCCAAAACACCAACACCAATAAATTGACCAAGAATTTCACTCAGTAAATCCATTTGCAAGGCTTCAACTAGTTTCCATAAAAGGTAGATTGCTGCAATTCCAATAAAGATTTTAATGGCAACAGTACCCCTTATAAGCTTGTAGAGCTGAAACAGAAGGATAGCTACCAAAATAATATCTATGATGTCGAGTATGTTAAATTCCAAAAAATCCATTAACTATTGATTTTAGCGAAGTTAAATAATTTTATACATTCTTTAGCTTCTTTTACATCATGAACTCTCAGAATGGAAGCCCCTTTTTGTAAACATATTCCATGAATAAAGGTCGTTCCATTGAGAGCATTTTGGGCATTTGTTTCCAATACCTTATGTATCATAGATTTTCTAGAAACACCTACCATAATCGGTAGATTTAGTTGATGAAAATCCTCTAATCTGTTCAATATTTGGTAATTATGATTTAAGTTTTTCCCAAAACCAAACCCTGGGTCAATCACCAATTGATTGATTCCCAGTTGATTTGCCTCTTTTATTTTTTTCTCAAAATAGCGATATATATCCAATGAAACATGCTTGTAGTGAGGATTTTTTTGCATGTTTTGTGGCGTTCCTTGCATATGCATCATAATGTAAGGAACGTTCAATTGAGCTATTGTGCTGAACATATTAGCATCGAGTTCACCGGCAGAAATGTCGTTAATCAAATCAGCACCATTGTCTATAGCACGTTTAGCAATTTCTGATCGAAAGGTATCTACAGAAATAATAATGTTAGCAAATTGTTGAGCTATTTTTTTTAATGTACCCTCCAGTCTTTTCCATTCTGAATCTAAACTAACATGAGGTGCATTAGGACGTGAGGAGTAGCCCCCAAGATCAATCACGTCTGCACCATCCTCTAGCATTTTTTCAACTTGAAGGAGGGCTTGTTTTTCAGTATTAAATCGCCCACCATCATAAAACGAATCGTCGGTAAGGTTTAAAATACCCATCACTTTTGGTGTTGATAAATCAAGCAATTTTTGACCAAAATCTAGCGTTGTTAGTGTATTAAAATTTTTATCTTTAGTCATCAAAAAGAATTATTGAACACATGGAACAAACCATTCGTGAATACGATATGGCATTTGCCAAATGTAAGGATATTTTTTTCAAAAAAATGAAAGATTACGGCAGCGCTTGGCGAATTTTAAGACTGGCATCGCTAACCGATCAAATTTTTATTAAGGCACAACGCATAAGAAGTGTTGAAATAAAGGGAGTTCAAAAAGTGGGTGAGGATATACGCAATGAATTCATTGGTATTGTGAATTATTCCGTGATTGCTCTCATACAGATTGAAAAAGGCGTTGCTGAACAGCCCGATTTGGAAGTCGATGAAGTTCAACATCTATTTGATTTTTATTACCAACAATCACTGGACCTCATGAAATCTAAAAATCATGATTATGGTGAAGCTTGGCGAGACATGAGGGTTAGTTCACTCACCGACCTTATTTTACAAAAGCTGTTAAGAATAAAACAGATTGAGGATAATCAAGGCAAAACGCTCATTTCAGAAGGCGTTGATGCCAACTATTACGATATGATTAATTATTCCATTTTCGCACTTATAAAACTTAATTAAAATGATTAAAAAAATAATTTACTGGATTATTTGGGGCTTGATTTCGGCTTTCTATCTAAACTATTTGTTGGACCAATCTTTTGGCGCCATTTTGTTTGGAATTTTTGCCTTTCCAATTCTAATCGTCATGCCCTACAACTTTATTCGTGAGCAACAAAGACGATTTATCCTAACTCGATTATTCGTAGGAGTTTTGTTTATTGTTTCAGGTCTAATAAAGGCCAATGACGCATTAGGTTTTTCATATAAGTTGGACGAGTATTTTTCGGCTGATGTTCTCAATCTAGAGTTTTTGATGCCACTATCCTTGGTTATGGCGGCAGGTATTTGTATTGTTGAAATTGTACTTGGGGTGATGGTTATTATTGGTTCCCGACCAAAACTAACTAATTGGTCTCTGATGGGTATGATTGTATTTTTTACCTTTTTGACTTTTTACAGCGCCTACTTTAATAAAGTTACCGATTGCGGTTGTTTTGGTGATGCTATCAAGTTTACACCATGGCAATCTTTTGGAAAAGATATTCTTTTGATGTTGTTTATTGGTCTGTTAATTTCAGGTGAAAAACACATTTTGCCCATGTTTAACACTAAAAAAGAAAATATGTTATTAGTCATAGTAACATTTTTTTGCTTTGCTTTTGTGGTACATACCTATAGGCATTTGCCAGTCAAAGATTTTCGACCGTATGCCGTAGGAAAAAATATTACCGATGGAATGAAAACATGTGACGAGTTAAACTTACCTTGTACTGAAGAGGCTTTGGTATATGTTGTTAAAGACAAACAAAGTGGAGTTGTTTCCGAAATGCTTTCCAGTGACTATCAGAACGAATGGCAAAATTATGATTTTGTAGAAGCCACCGATAAATCGGTTATTCTACAAGAGGGCTACGAGCCACCCATTCACGATTTTTCAATTTCAAGAGAAGGGGTCGATTTCACTTCGTATATTTTAGATGAAAAAAACGCTTTCTTATTGGTATGCTATAACATTGAAAAAACCTCTTTGTCTCAACAAAAGGCCATCAATAAGTTTTATTCGCAATGTCTAGCCAGTGGCATTTCCTTTTATGCGTTATGTGCATCTAGTGATGATAATATTGCCCAATTCAAAGCAAAAAATGATGTGTCATACCCATTTTATTTTACCGACGAGACCACATTAAAAACTATGATTCGATCCAACCCTGGCTTAATATTGCTTGGTCAAGGAACGATTAAAGGAAAATGGCACTTCAATGATTTTCCTATGATGCAGGATCTCGAAAATTTAATCGATTGATAACATTTTTCGCAAATCGATTCTTTAATGCCTTACTCATATTATTTGGAGTTGTAAGCGTAGTATTTTTCCTTTTCACCATCCTTCCTGGCGACCCAGCTCGTATGATGTTAGGACAACGAGATGATGATGCTCAATTGAAAGCCATCAGTCAAAAATTTGCTTTTGACAAACCCTATCATATTCAATATTTGTTATACCTCAATGACTTGTCATTGATTTCTATTCATTCAAAAGCGTCTGAGGATTTTACTAATTTGCAGTCTAAGGACTACAGATATAAGCATGTCTTTTCAACCAAAAAATATGATCTTGTTGTAAAATTCCCTTATTTGAGAACATCTTTTAAAAAATCGGGTAAGTCAGTAACTGACATCATTTCTGAGACTTTACCTAATACCATTGTTTTGGCGATTGCTTCCATTTGTATAGCTGTTTTTCTTGGTATTGGTATTGGCATTTTTGCTGCGGTTTTTAAGGATTCTTGGATAGATAAACTTATTTTATTTTTTGGTGTCTTGGGTATGTCATTGCCTTCTTTCTTTTCTGCTGTTTTGGTGGCCTGGTTATTTGCTTACGTATGGCATGACATAACTGGCCTAAACATGACAGGCAGTTTGTATTCCGTAGACGATTATGGTCGTGGAGAGTTCTTGACACTTTCCAACTTAATATTACCCGCTTTAACATTGGGAGTACGTCCACTTGCTGTAATTATACAGCTCACAAGATCGTCTTTTTTGGAAACCCTCTCTAAAGATTATGTGAGAACAGCTTTTGCCAAGGGTTTAAGTTTTTTTAAAGTGATGATTAAACATGTACTGAAAAATTCCTTAAATCCGGTAGTAACGACAGTTTCAGGATGGTTTGCAAGTTTGTTAGCTGGCGCTGTTTTTGTTGAATATATATTTGCTTGGAATGGATTAGGAAAAGAAATTGTAGATTCACTAAATCAATTAGATTTACCAGTAGTAATGGGAAGTGTATTAACAATTTCTATGCTGTTTATAATTATTAACCTATTAGTTGATGTCATTTATACATGGCTTGACCCTAGAATAAAGATGAACTAATGAATAGAAAAAAAATAGTTGCAGGAAATTGGAAAATGAACAAAAATATAGACGAGGCACATCGTTTTGTGAACGATTTGAAACAAAAATTAGTGCCTTCTACTCATGTAATGCCTGTTATCCTTGCAGTACCTCATACCCATGTGTATCTTGTATCTCAGCAGTCGGAGGGACTGTTTAGTGTGGGGGCTCAAGACTGTAGCGTTCATAATGTCGGTGCTTACACAGGAGAGGTTTCATCTTCTATGTTATCTTCGGCAGGAGCAAGCTATGTCATTATAGGACATTCTGAGCGACGAAACTATCATAACGAGACCAATCATGTCTTAGCCCAGAAAGTTGACAGATGCCTAGAGCATAATTTAAATGTCATTTTTTGTTGTGGTGAGCAATTAGTCCAACGTGAAGAAGACATACATTTTGACATTGTCAAACACCAGGTTTTAGAAGGATTATTTCATTTGACTTCAGAGCAAATCAAATCAGTGGTCATTGCTTATGAGCCAGTTTGGGCAATAGGAACAGGAAAAACAGCTAGTGCTGAACAAGCACAAGAAATGCATGCTTTCATTCGTTCTCTTCTTAAAGAGAAGTTTGGCGAACACATATCCCAGCAGATTTCCATTCTTTATGGTGGTAGTTGTAAGCCATCAAATTCAAACTCTTTGTTTTCGAAAGATGATATTGATGGTGGGTTAATTGGAGGAGCTTCTTTAAATGCCGATGATTTTGCCAAAATTATAAATCAGTGCTATGAACTACATTAATGTCACATTTAGTTTTCAGCCCTTACATCCATGGACGGACATTCTTGTAGCCTATCTATCTGAAATTAATTTTGATAGTTTTGAAGAACAAACATATGGGATGAATGCTTATATTTCCAAAAGCGATTTTGATAAATACAAAATTCAAGCCATTTGTGATGCTTTAGAATGTCAAATAGACTTCCAATACCACGAGCTACAACAAGACAATTGGAATGCCAAATGGGAGTCTAGCTTTGAACCCATTATTATTGACCATTTTTGTGGTATTAGAGCAAACTTTCATTCTCCTTTAGAAGTTGACTATGAACTAGTTATCACACCAAAAATGTCGTTTGGAACGGGTCATCATTCCACAACAGCTGGTATCATAAAAGCCATGAGAACATTGGATGTAAAACAACAAAATGTTCTAGATATGGGATGTGGCACTGGCGTATTGGCTATTTTGGCAGAGAAAATGGGTGCTAAATCTGTATTGGCTATTGATATTGACGATTGGGCCTTTAGAAATGCCCAGGAAAATATTCGTCAAAACAACTCTCAACACATACATTTGAAAAAAGGGGGGAGCGATGCTATTGAAGGCAATTTTGATATCATCTTAGCAAATATCAATCGAAACATATTACTTAACGACTTAGGAACGTATTCATACCACTTAAATTCTCAAGGAACTATTCTATTGAGTGGGTTTTATGATACTGATTTAGAGACAATAACTCAGGAAGCCCACAAACACTCACTTGATTATCACTCCCATTTTAGTGATAAACAGTGGACGGTGGCTCATTTTACAAAACCATAATTCTTATGAAACAGATTAGCATTCTATTAATATTTCTATTGGCATCCACCATAGTTCAAGGTCAGTCCAACAAACGTCTAAAGGAGTTCTCAAAAGATCATTCAACATTTATTGATGAGCTTAATACGTTTATCTTATCAGCTTCGCCTTCCGAATTTGTAAAGAAGCAGATGAAAACACTGTCCAAAAAATGGAAAGATGATCAATTTTCAACTTTTCAAAAAGAAACGATAATTGATTTTTCCAATCGCATGTTGAAATCTCGAAAGAGAGGCACCCATTTTGAGGCACTTATCAATGCCATTCTTTCTTTTCATGAAAGTCCTACTTTTGATTCTCAATTTAGAAACTGGTCCACTGTCGTATTCTTTTTTTTAGAGCATCAACCAACCTCGCGACAAATGAAATTTTTGCGATATACCGACGATCTGTTCAAAGAAAATGTTCTTTTTAAAAATAGATCCTTAAGTTGGTATACTTCCAATATGTCTTTTTCGTTTGAGTTAATAGATAGCATGCCATGTATGACCTTCAAACAACCCCTAGATTTGATGTGTATTGCCAGAGGAGATACCATGAAAATTTACCAAACCATTGGGAGTTATTATCCCATGACAAGTGAATGGAAAGGGCAGGACGGATTGGTTGACTGGAAAAAAGCGGGCTATTCCATCAGCGAAGTATATGCCGAACTAGCTGATTACAATATTAGATTTAAGACACCCAACTATACTGCCGACTCCGTCAAATTCTATAATTTTTCTTTATTTGGAAATGATCCCATACATGGTAAATTAGAAGATAAACTGATAAATAGAAACAAAACAGATGTCAAGGTTAATTACCCAAAATTTGATTCTTACCAAAAAAACTACATACTTTCTGACTTAATAGAAGACGTTGATTTGCAGGGGGGGTATTCGCTGCATGGAAATCGATTTTCTTCCAATGGTGGAGATGGGCATTTGGCGAACCTAATTTTTTATAGAAATGATAAGCCTTTCATACGGCTTTCTACAGAACGCATTACCATTTCTAGTCAACGAGTGATTGGATCTAACGTAGCCGTAAAAATTCTATTCGAGAATGACTCCATCACTCACTCCGGAATCAATATGATATACAATTTGGAAGACAGACGCCTCGACTTATTGTCTGATGATGATGGTATTTCCTCTGCTCCCTACGTCAACACCTATCATAATCTTGAAATGCAATTTCAAAAATTAGAGTGGAAAATTGATGATAATGTGATGACTTTTGGAACCATTTTTGGAAACAATAGCCAGCCAGCTTTTTTTAAATCAACTTATTATTTTACTGAAAAACGCTTTGACAGAATGTTGGGTTTAGATTCCAAACATCCCTTATTGGTTATTCGTGATTTTAATCAAAAATATGGCATAAAAAACACCTTTTTAATACAAGATTTTTTAAAAATTTCGCCCTATTCGGATGATCAAGATATTAGGTTTTTGATGAACCTAGCAAGGCAAGGGTTTTTAG
>CAXDOW010000059.1:0-12122 GCA_963991165.1 uncultured Flavobacteriales bacterium
TGCCATCAATTTCGGCAGATACACTAATTTTTGCTCTACCAGTTTTTTTAGGAAAAACCTCCCATCCTGATGCTGTTTTTTTTACAACCCCATTATCACAAGAAACATTAATTTTATCTTTTGGGACTCCTGGCACAGAAACATCAATGGGGTTACCTAATGCATTTTCTTTTAATGGATAACTGGCCAAAATATAAAATACATTCATTTTTGTTGGCGACACGACCAAACTGGGTCTAGCTACCTGGTATTCACCGTCAAAGGGATAAATCTTTTCTCCTAAATCTGTTTTCATAAAAATTAATCCTCCCCATTTCTTGTATCCTTCTGATGAAGTACGAATAGAATATTTTCCTTTACCAGAAACGACGGGTACAGAATCGTAATCGCCAACCATACGATATTGACCATCTTCTCCTAACTCATAGTCACCTACAAAAATAGTTGGGCTTTGGGTAGTGTCCTCAGCGGCCAAAAAAACATCTGCTTTAAATGAATCGCCAAGAAAAACATAGTTTGAATTTGCAATGTGAATGGCATCAGCAGAAGTAAATTTAAGAGATGATGCGTCTATTTCCTGTTGTAAATATTTAATGACATCTGATTCAGCATTTCTTACATCAGTTTGTATCTTTGATAAGATAGTGACAGCAGCTATAAGGGGCATGTCCATAAAGTTTTGCTGTACCCAAGAAAGCATTCCAGAACCATATTTTTCTTTTTTATCCTCAAAAATAAAAGTGGAGGAAAGTGACGATTGAATAGATGGTTCATTAACCAAAGAAAGTAGACTATCTCTAAAGTCTTCCAAGCTTTTTTGAAGAATTTGTCCGTTACCTTTATTTATCATTAACTCGCCAGGACGTTCTCGATCTTTTTTACTGACAATATCTACCA
Source organism: uncultured Flavobacteriales bacterium (assembly GCA_963991165.1). Classification (GTDB taxonomy): domain Bacteria; phylum Bacteroidota; class Bacteroidia; order Flavobacteriales; family UBA7312. Next base: position 898 of record CAXDOW010000059.1, read on the forward strand.
TAAGTTTACTTTTCTGTTGGGTTGTCAGTTCATCATAAGTTGTATTTTCAATGGGTAACTCACCTTCAAAAGTTACTTTTTTGTCAGCGAGCATAACCATGTCAAATTTGAGTTTTTGAATATCGTCAACAATTTTATCTGCTTTTTCTTTAACAGAAAAAGCTTTGTCACGCCATGGTCCAGCTTTGGCAGCATTAGTTTCAGCTGCGGCAACAAATTCAGAATATACCTCGTCGTTTTTACTATTAAAGTTTTGGGTGGTTTTAACAATACCACCATTGATTTTCTGAAATGCATCCAAAACCTCTTTTGATACATTCAATGCCAACATTGCTGTCAGCACCAAATACATCATACCAATCATTTTTTGTCTTGGAGATAAATTATTTCCTGCCATTAATTAAGATATTGATAGAATATTTAAATTACTTATTATTCATTGCATTAAGCATATTTGAATACATTTTGTTGAGCGATTCTAGATTTTCTCCTAACTTAGAAATCTCAACACGAAACTTCTCAGAGTCGCCTACCGAATTACCCATATTTTGCATCGTTTTCAGTTGCAAATCGTAGTAAGTATTCATTTCTGCTAATTTTCTAGATGCTTCACGCATTTGATCACTATAATCTCCAGTGGCTGAAACAGCATCCATTGATTTGTTAACACCCTCTACTGTCGCATTAAAATCTCTTAAGTTGTCTCCTAATCTCATGATTAATGCTTGGTCAACATTGGCTTTATCGAGCATGTTGTCAAGTTGTTGGACCGGTGATTTTGATGATGTCTTTTCATCGGGATCTTTCATGTATCCTAACTCAGGATAAACTAAGCTCCAATCGGGCTCTTCGTGTGGCTTTTCAAAAGCAGAGAAAAAGAATATAATTGCCTCAGTGGTTAGACCAATAGTAAGCATAGCTCCTGCACCAGTCCAGTGCTGTAACTTAAATAATGCTCCAAGTATAACAATTGCTGCACCAAATCCATATAATTTGGCCATTCCGTTTTTAAAACGTTTCGAGTTAGGGTTGATTAGTGCCATAGTTTGAAAAAAGTGTTAGTGTTAATATATTTTGTTTATCTAAAATCTGCTTTATCTCTTCCGATGAATGAGATAACATTACGAAAGCCTATATATGACTTTGCTGTATCTTGGTATTCATAGTCTCTAGTGCCTACTTGAATATAGTGCGATATATCTTTCCATGAACCTCCACGAATAACCTTACGTTTTAAGATTTGAGGATCGGCGTCTTGGGCATCATAGTTAAAATCCATATTCATATCGTGCGAGAAGTTAAACGCAGACTCATCATACGCATTGTTAGTCCACTCTGATACATTTCCCGCCATATCATATAATCCGAAATTATTGGGATTATATGATGCTACTTTTACTGTCTTTATACCACCGTCGGCTACGTAGTTTCCTCTTCTTGGTTTGAAGTTGGCAAGAAAACAACCTTGTTCATTGGTTGTGTAGGGGCCTCCCCAAGGATATGGAGATAAGTCGTACCCTCCTCTCGCAGCATATTCCCATTCTGACTCAGTGGGTAGTCTAAATTCGTCATGTAATGGCTCTTTGCGATTAATAAGATAATCATTTAAAATTTGCGTTCTCCATTTTGAAAAAGCAATAGCCTGCTTCCAACTTACACCAACAACAGGGTAATCATCGAATGAAGGATGATGAAAATAATTTCTAGACCATGGATCATTGTATGAGTAGGTGTAATCAGAAGTCCAAACTAGTGTATCTGGAAAAATATTAATCTCTGGCTTATCAATAAATACAGAGCGGTCAATTTTTCCTTGAGCTTTATTTGGTTGTGATGAAGCTCTTTTTATATCAAAGTTTTCGTATTTAAAATTATACTTTCTTGTATCAAACTCTCTTCTTGAATAGAATCGTTCATGCTCAGGTAAATACATCTCATCTTCTAGAACCTCTCTGACTTCAGCATCATCCCAACGAATTTGGCGACTCCAGTCTATAATTGGTGGGTCAATGTAGTTTCCGTTATCATCCTCTTCAATAAGTTCATAGCCTTCAACTCCATTTTCTCCTAAAATGATTCGAGCTATAGAGTCACGTACCCAATGAACAAATTGCCGATACTCATTGTTAGTAATTTCAGTTTCGTCAATGTAAAAAGCAGAAACTGAAACTGTTTTGTGTTGAGTGACATGAGCATATGGGACATCCTGATCACCAGGCCCCATATTGAAACTTCCTTGCGGTACAAAAACCATTCCGTAAGGATCGGTAGGATTCCATATCGGTCTGTTTTGGACACCTATAAGCTCTCCATTACCAGACGATGAACAGCCAGCAAATAAAGATGCTAAAAACCCTAAAAGCAATAATTTTTTCATAATTCACATTTTTTTCTTCCGTAAACAGAAGGTTATGTCTTCAATTAGCGACAAAATCACCACCTTTTAGGGTGATGATTTTATTGCAGAAAAGCACAAATATAACATTTTTAAAAGAATCTAGGATTTTTGTACCCCTTTAATACTTTGTTATAATCTACTTTAAAACAATATCCCAACATAAACTCAAAACTACCAGATTTTGAGACGTTGGTAGTTGGCACGTCGTATGATATTCCAAATTTTAAATCATCATTAATGTGCATCCCTAAAAGAACAACAGCTCGACTACTTGGTCTATATGTAACTCCACCCCAAAGCTTTTTATTGTATTCAATCAAAGGAGTCAAGTCAATTGTAGTGGTAACACCCTCTGATTTTACCAATAATGAGGGTTTAAAATCTATCTTGGAATTTATGACCTGAATATAACCAGCTGTCAAATAATAATGGCGTTTAATATCAATGATATCAACAGAGGTACTAATCGTTGGTTCGTTCAAATGTTTGGATGATAAACCTAAATAAATCTTATCAGAATGATAGTGTAATCCGAATCCTAAATCGAGGCCTGATGCTTTTTCATTAGTCGTTGGGATGACAGGGTCTGGCGATTGAGTAATTATTCCACTGCCGTCAACTCCGTCTTGTAGAACACCTACTGAAAGACCTATTCCTAGTTTTCCACTAGCCATTTCAAATCGATATGCATAGGACAAGTTGAGAGATAAAAATTCATTCTGGCCAATTTTGTCAGTTAGAATATTCAGCCCCAACCCTCCGCTCAATAATTGAATTGGACTTTGGACTGATAGGTTAGTTGAGACTGGAGCATCTTCAAAACCTAACCACTGCGTTCTGTGTAATGCAGTTGCACATATGGCTTCTTCACTTCCAGCAAAACCAGGGTTAAACAACAAATTGTTAAAAATGTATTGGCTAAACTGAGGGTCCTGCTGTGCTTTTACAACAAAGGACAGGGCGAGTGGCAGGATAAGCAAAAAATATTTTTTCATAAAAGGTAACGATAGCACGTTTTTCTCTGTTTAAATTTTGGCTAAAATAACTATTTTTTTTTTGTGAAGAAAAACTCAAGTTTAGTAAACTATGGTTTGATTAATTGATTTTTTGAAATGCTTTCCACCAGCGTTCAGGCACATCCCCTTTTGTAGCAGCAAGATAATCGGAATAAGAACATGAAACGTATAAATTCTCATTGACTGCGTCGAGATTGTTTTGAACAGGAATCTGCATCCACCATTTATCCGTGACTTTACTTTTGAAAAAACAAGTATTAAACTCACCTTTTCGCATAGACACATGATATTTAACCATATCGCCATCGGTGGGCTGAAATTGCTTTAGCTTGTGAAAAAATCCATCAAAAAAACACCATATCATTTGGGCGATTAGTTTGGCTGATTTTAATCCATAATCACGCTTTGAATCGAAATGAAAAATACCTAATGATTTTAATCGTCCACTAATGCCTGCATAACGCATAATTTGACATATCTCTTCAGATGAAAAACCGTTAGGTGAACCATCTAAATTAGCTGGTGAATCGGATAATTTAACACTGTTTAAATCTAAAGAAACAAAATCTGCATCTCTCAAAATCGGTTCTATTTCTTCGATGTTTTCACGAACTTCCGCCAATCTTATGGATTCAAAAAACAAATCGTGCAGTAATTTGATAGATGATTGTGAATTTAAATAGGATTGATAACCTATATTGACATAGTTAAATAGCACATTTGGTTTAGCATTAATTATTTCTGAAAGATAAGAACCTGAAGTTAGCTTTTCATCATCGAATCCTAAGTCGAATACTGAGTCTATACTGATCATGTTCACGACCTTTTCTAGTGTTTGACAGCTTCTGTATTGAGATATTGTAAGGTCTTGACCACCACCAATAAATAGTGAAAAAAGTTGCCTTTGTTCGCACTCTACCAAAACGTCCGTTAATAGTTGATAAGTGTCTTCTACTCTATCTCCCAATATCAAATTTCCCAGGTCGGCAATTCTTAACCGATCAGGGCCTTGAAACAATTTGTACAACTCGGATCGTATGGTGGCAAAGGTCATTGGCTCCGTTTCAACAGCATGACCGCGACACTCTGGAACTGTAAAAAATACAATATCTGCTTCCGAAAGATTAGGAAAATGACCCGGCGTGTAGGTCATGATGCTGTTTCCAAGTTGTTCGGACTTGAACGGTTGATTTTCTTCAGGTAGAGGCCGAAAACTTAATTCAAATTCCATTTACTTTTTTTTACTATTGGCAGCTATTTCCAAACACGCTTCACGGGTCAGTGTTTTAGGATCAACTTGTTTTGGAATTTTTACGTTTGTTTTATTTTTTCTAGCTCCTTCTCCAATTTGAATAAATGGTCCATAACGTCCATTTAAGACTTGTATCAGCGGATCGCCTTCAAAACGATGTATTGTTTTTTCGGCTTCAATTTTTCTATGCTCTTTTATTAACTCAATTGCTCTGTCAATTTTAACAGTTAGTGGCTCATCGCCAGACTCTTTCTTTAAGGAAATAAATTTGCCATTAAATCTTAAATATGGGCCATACCTTCCAACCGATGCTACTACATCTTTTTCTTCAAATTGACCTACGGTACGCGGTAATTTAAAAAGATCCAGAGCTTCTTCTAACTGAATGGTGGAGATACTTTGATTGGAAAGAAGTGAAGCAAATTTTGGCTGTTTGTCTTCACTTACCTCACCAATTTGAGCTAATGGTCCGAAACGTCCAATTTTCACGTACACATTTTCTCCACTTGTTGGGTCCTGACCTAATAATCGTTCTCCTTTGGCCGATTTTGAGTGATCTGAAACTTCTACAACAGTTTTTGCAAAACCATCATAAAATTGGCCAATCATTTCATTCCATACTTTTTTACCTAAAGCTATTTCGTCAAATTCTTTCTCGACATTGGCTGTAAATCCATAGTCCATAACCGTGGAAAAATGCTCGTGCAAAAAATCGGTTACAACAACGCCTATATCAGTAGGTATGAGTTTAGATTTATCAGCACCTGTTTTTTCTATTTTGGCAGTTTCTACAATTTGCTGATCTTTGATGGTAAGTAAAGTATGTGACTTCTTAGCACCTTCACTTTGACCTTTGACCACATAGTCTCGACTTTGAATGGTGGTAATGATTGAAGCATAAGTGGAAGGTCTGCCTATACCTAATTCTTCCAGCTTTTTCACCAAACTGGCCTCGGTAAATCGGGCTTTGGGTTTACTAAATCGTTCTAATGCTGAAATCTCTTGGGGAGCAACGACATCTCCGATTGTTAGACTAGGAAGCATTCCGCTTTGTTCTTCACCACTATCATCAGAGCTTTCAAGATATACTTTCAAAAAACCATCAAACTTTATCATTTCTCCTTTAGCAATAAATGGCTCTGAGTTATTAGAGTTAGTTATTTCTACCGTAGTTCTTTCTAGCTGGGCTTCTGACATTTGCGAAGCTATCGTTCGATTCCATATTAGCTCGTATAGTCGTTGATGGTTTCGTTCGCCATCAATTTTTGACTGCGTCAATACCGTCGGCCGAATAGCTTCATGGGCCTCCTGTGCTGATTTGGATTTGGTCGTGTATCGACGTGGTTTGGCGTATTCTTCACCAAAGTTAGATTGAATGTAGTGGTTGGCTGACTGAACGGCATCTTCGGAGAGAGTAACACTATCCGTTCGCATGTATGTAATTTTACCCGATTCGTAAAGTTTCTGAGCAACACTCATGGTTTGAGAAACACTAAACCCTAGTTTTCTAGAGGCCTCTTGCTGCAAGGTTGAAGTAGTAAATGGAGCCGAAGGCGATTTTTTAGATGGTTTTTTTGTTAAATCAGTGATGGAAAATTGAGCATCAATACAACTTTCTAAAAAAGCTATGGCCTCTTCTTTACTATCAAAACGCTTAGGTAATTCTGACTTAAACGGACTCCCACTAGTGGTTAAAAAATGAGCCGACACTTTAAAACTGGCTTGGCTTTGGAAGCTCTGAATGTCTTTTTCTCTTTCTACAATCAATCGTACTGCCACCGACTGTACCCTACCGGCAGATAATCCGTATTTAACTTTTTTCCATAATACTGGCGATAATTCAAAACCAACCAGTCGATCTAAAACTCTTCTCGCTTGTTGGGCATTGACTAGATTATTATCAATTTTTCTGGGCTTTTGCACAGCTTTTTGAATCGCGGTTTTGGTGATTTCGTTGAAAACAATTCGTTTTGTTTTGCTTTCATCCAATTTTAATGCTTTCAGCAAATGCCATGCAATAGCTTCTCCTTCGCGGTCTTCATCGGTAGCCAACCATACAATGTCAGATTTTTTGGAAAGTTTCATGAGTTCATCAACCACTTTTTTCTTATCAGGAGAAATTTCATAAGTCGGTTCAAAACCATTGTCTACATCGACTGCCATCCCTCCTTTTTTAGGAAGATCTCTAATGTGACCTATACTAGATTTAACAATAAAATCTTTACCAAGATATCCCTCAATGGTTTTGGCTTTAGCTGGAGACTCGACAATGAGTAAATTATTTGCCATAAGAAAATGCTGATTGATGTTTTAAAAAACTGTATGCAAATATATTACTCATTTATTCAAAGTTCCAAACATCCTAAATTATTCTGTTGATTTATTTTATTGTTAGAAATCAAATAACACACTCTGTCAATTTGTCAGTTTTTTATTATTTTTGCACTTATTTTTTAGCGAATTACAAATGAGTGATCAAGACAAAACAATAGATCAATCCATACAAGGACAAGCGTTAAATATCACAGACTTACCCGTTTCTGACAAAAAAATGTACATAGAAAGCTATGGCTGTCAGATGAACTTTTCGGATAGTGAAATTGTTGCCTCTATATTAAACAAAGAAGGCTTCTCCACAACGCCTAATTTAGAAGATGCCGACATCGTTTTTGTAAACACTTGCTCCATAAGAGAAAAAGCCGAACAAACTGTAAGAAACCGATTGAAGGTTTACAATGCCATTAAGAAAAAACAAAATCCCAGTATGATTGTAGGCGTATTAGGTTGTATGGCTGAACGACTTAAGGAAAAGTTTTTGGAGGAAGAAAAACTAGTTGATATTGTAGTTGGCCCTGACGCATACAGAGATTTGCCAAATCTAATTGATGATGTCAAAGACGGAAGAAAAGCTGTCAATGTAATCCTATCTAAAGAAGAAACATATGCAGAAATCAACCCCGTGAGACTTGGCGGAAATGGTGTGACGGCATTTGTGTCAATTACCAGAGGATGCGACAATATGTGTACCTTTTGCGTAGTTCCTTTTACTAGAGGAAGAGAACGAAGTCGCGATCCTGAAAGTATCGTTCAGGAGTGCCGCCAACTCGTAGCTGAAGGATATAAAGAGGTAACCTTGCTAGGACAAAATGTAGACTCGTATTTGTGGCACGGAGGTGGACTAAAAAAAGACTTTAGTAAACTTAGCCCAGAAGAACAAAAAAAGAGCACCAATTTCGCTCAGCTACTTGCCTTGGTAGCAGAAGTCAGCCCTAAACTGAGAGTACGGTTCTCTACCTCTCACCCCAAAGATATGCAAGATGATGTCCTTCACACCATTGCTAAGTATGAAAACATCTGCAACTACATCCATTTGCCAGTTCAGTCTGGAAATAGTCGTGTTTTAGAACTCATGAACAGAGGATATTCTAGAGAATGGTATTTAGATAGAATAAAGGCCATACGGCAAATTATTCCCGATTGTGCAATCTCTATGGATATTATTGCAGGCTTTTGTTCTGAAACCGAAGAAGAACACAATGACACCCTAAGTCTAATGGACATTGTTCAATATAACTTTGGATATATGTTTAGTTATTCCGAGCGCCCCAACACCCAAGCCCAACGTAAATTGAAAGACGATGTACCAGAAGAAATAAAAAAGAGACGACTGCAAGAAATCATAAAAAAACAAATGAAACATTCTCTTATTAGAAACCAAGAACAAATAGGAAAAACTCACAAAGTATTGGTAGAAGGTGTTTCAAAAAAATCAGAAAACGAACTATTTGGAAGAAATTCTCAAAATAGTGTTGTGGTTTTTCCTAAAGAAAATTATCAAGCGGGCGACTATCTCATGGTGGAAGTAAGTTCCTGTACAGCAGCTACTTTAAAAGGCCAAGCAATCCACAAACTATGATAAAAAATCAATCCATTAAACAACGCTTCAATATTGTTGGTCAAGCTGATAAGCTAGATAGAGCCATAGAAATCGCTATCCAAGTAGCTTCCACCGATATTTCCGTCCTAATTACTGGTGAAAGTGGTACTGGAAAAGAAGCCATACCCAAAATAATTCATCACCATAGCCATCGTAAACACAATACCTTTATTGCCGTGAACTGTGGAGCCATTCCCGAGGGAACTATTGATAGTGAGCTTTTTGGTCACGAAAAAGGAGCTTTTACTGGTGCAAGTGAACAACGAAAGGGCTATTTTGAAGTCGCTAATGGAGGCACCATTTTTCTTGACGAGGTGGGCGAATTACCATTAAACACACAAGTAAGGCTGCTTAGAGTGTTAGAAAATGGCGAGTTCATGAAAGTGGGCTCTAGTGAAGTCGTAAAAGTCGATGTACGTATTGTAGCCGCCACTAATGTCAATATTCAACAATCCATTAGAGATGGCAAGTTTAGAGAGGACCTTTTTTATCGACTAAACACTATCAACATCAAACTCCCTCCGCTCAGAGAACGAAAAGAAGACATTCATCTGTTATTTAGGAAATTTGCTGCCGATTTTGCAGATCGATATCATATTCCTTCCGTCCGCCTTAACGATGATGCTATTGAGTTACTAGAAAATTACTCTTGGCCAGGCAACATTAGGCAGTTAAAAAATATATGCGAACAGCTATCTGCCGTTGAACAAAACAGAACCATCAGCTCAAAAGTACTAAGTCAGTATATTCCTAAGGAAAATCCAACACCTGTTTTGTATCGTGAAAAATCTTCTAATAATGACTTTTCTGAACGTGAAATCCTCTATAAAGTGCTCTTTGACATGAAGAAAGACCTGAATGAGTTAAAAAGAGTAACCAATGAACTAATGCAAGGAAATATCAGCGAATCATCGTCACTTAAAAATGATTATTTTATCCCAACTCCTGACCTCAACAAAGAAAAAGCATCAGAAGATCCCAAAAAAAATGAAATAAGAACACTTCAAGAACAAGAAAAACATCTCATTCAACAATCTCTTAAACGTCATGAAGGTAAACGAAAAGAAACCGCTGAAGAGTTAGGTATTTCAGAGCGTACTTTATACAGAAAAATAAAAGAATATTTATTGTGAAAAGGTATACTATCTATTGGCTTTTCATCACATTTATTGGACTGCAATCGTGTGGCGTGTACACCTTAAGTGGCGCCTCCATTTCCAGTGAAGTAAAAACAGCTAACGTTCATTACTTTGAAAACCAAGCATCACTAGCACCATCAATAATAGCAAATAGCTTTACGGAATTATTAAAGGACAAAATTATTTCGGAAACAAACCTCACATTGAGAAATACTAAAAGCGATTTAGACTTTAGTGGTTATATTTCAAATTACACCATAAAGCCCATTGCTATTCAAGCCAATGAGACTGCCGCTAAAAACCGACTCACCATTTCTGTTAAGGTCACTTTTGTCAACGATAAACAAACAGAATTTAATTATGACAAAACCTTTAGCAGTTATGCCGATTATGACAGCAATCAAGCATTAAGCAGTATAGAGGAAGAGTTAACACAAGACATTCTCAACGAACTTGTTGAAAATATTTTTAATGAAGCTATTGCCAATTGGTAATCCAAAAAGAAACATATCATCAATGGTTAGACCAACCAAGTCTGTTGCAGCAACATGACCTAAAGGTTTTAACAGAACTGATGACAGCCTTTCCCTTTTGCCAAACAAACCATCTTTTGCACACCAAATGCTTACAAAACATAAGTAGTTTTCACTACAATCAAAGTCTAAAAAGAACAGCCGCTTACGCCAGTGACAGACATCGACTTTTTCATTTACTCACCGAAAAGGCATCAATTAAAAAAAATAAATCTAAACCGACATCAAAAAAAACACCCCCCACAAAAAAAGACAACAGCACTGGCTCAGAAATTGACATAAAAAATCAATTAAGCATAGGACAACCTCTAGGGTTTCAACAACAAGAGAAACACTCATTTAACGAATGGCTAAAACTAAGCCAAGTAAAACCGATTCAACGAATCGACACCAAAAAAAATCTAACCCAAAAAGTTTCCCTCATTGAAGATTTTATTGCCAATAGAAAACGACCAAGCAAGAAAACAGCGTTTTTTTCCGCACCTCAACAAGCCAAAGAAAGCCAGTCGTTTCATTTTGATATAGTCACCGAAACCTTGGCCAAAGTGTACTTGGAACAGCAGCACTACGAAAAAGCCAAACAAGCATACCAGCAACTTAGTTTGAAATATCCCCAAAAAAGTTCTTTATTTGCAACCCAAATTGAGTTAATCGAACAATTGATCAAAACAAATAAATAAAATGTATACTCTATTTTCAGTTCTAATAATTATTACCTGTATTTTACTACTCTTGGTTGTGCTCGTTCAAAACCCTAAAGGGGGTGGTCTTTCCGCCACTTTTGGAGGTGGAAACCAGGTCATGGGCGTTAAAAAAACAGCCGATTTTTTAGAAAAAGCTACCTGGTATCTTGCCATCGCACTTTTGTTCTTTTCCCTAATGTCAAATTTGACCATTTCTTCTAGAGTGGACGACAATGGACAAAGAGAGTCAATTATTCAAGAGCAACT
>CAXDOW010000060.1:0-12077 GCA_963991165.1 uncultured Flavobacteriales bacterium
TTAGAAATCACAACGAACAATGGTGGTATCAACAAAAAGATTGTTCTTCAATAATTTTTGATAAACTGATTGATAAAAAGACCCGGACATTAATGTTCGGGTCTTTTTTTATTTAGCCACGCACAGAATACTAATTCTAATACCTGGGATTGTATGAAGTTGCTGGATACATGCTGTTAATGTAGCTCCTGTGGTAAAGACGTCATCTATTAGTAGTACATGTTGTGAGTGAAGCAATGAGCCATGTAAAACCTCAAAGGCATGTTCTATTTTTTGATATCTATCATAGCGTTTCTTGCCTGTTTGCGAGGAATTATCATCTTTTCTTTTGAGGCAGTCGCAAAGAAGTTTAATGTCAGAATTTTTGATAAAGCCGTTGGCTATCACTTCACTTTGGTTGTATCCTCTATGTTTCTTTTTTCTCCAATGTAAAGGCACCGGAATGATGTAATTCACATCATCAAAAGTATCGAAACGAATTCTCAATTCTTCTCCAAAAAAGATGCCAATTTCCTTTTTGTTATGGTATTTTAACAAATGTATAAGTTGTTGAATTTTACCCGCTTTTTGAAAACGATATAAACTATACACGGGTAACGATTGCCCATCAACATTTAATGAAGTGATTTTTGTTTGTCTGGGAATGTCTATATAACATTTCATACAAACGATTCGTTCTCCTTTTATAAGAACTTGATGGCAGGTATGGCAAACTAAAGGAAAAATAAGTTGACTAAACATTTGAAAAAAGCGGAACATGGCTAGTGTTTTGAAGGTATTTAGTTAAATCAATTTAATGATGTAAATTTGTCAAAAATATTCCTTTGATGGACAAAAACGACCAATTATTCAGTCAGCTACTTTATCTTCTTCACCAAAACGCCAATCATGCTTTGGAGAAGATAGATGCCAATAACCACTCTGAGGAGGATAAAAACCAGTTGCTTCAACATCTTGATATTTTGAAGATGTTAAAGGATAAAACAAAGGGCAATTTAAACCAAGAGTTAACTCATATTCAAAACATGATGCTCGACGAGTTTGAAGCTAATTGTATGAAGAAAATAGTTAATTTTAATGTCAATGAATCAGCCTGAAAATAGCAAACGTTTAACAGACAACAAAGCCCGTCGAATCATTATCGGACTTATAGCTTCGTTGGTTATTTTATTAGTTTTTCTGACTATAAGAGAAAGCCAACACCAACAACAAATAGAAACGGTTATTCAATATGAACAGGAGAAAAATACTTTAAGAGATAATTTGGACGACCTTATAGACGAGCATGAAATTCTAAAAGATGAATACAGTGATTTAAACGCGCAGCTTTCTCAACAAGATTCAACTATCATGGCTTATGCCGATGAGATCAAAAAACTTATTCGTACTAAAGGTCAGTTACAGGAAGCAAAGAAAAAAATAAAACGGTTGAAGCAAATCAGCATGAAATACGTTTCAGCCATTGACTCTTTATTTTTGTTAAATCAAAAATTACAATTAGAAAACGATAGTGTTCGACGTGCCAATAAGCTCATAGAAAATCGTAACCTTACCCTAGAAAGAAATAATCAATTGTTATCCGAAAGGGTGTTTACCGCTTCTATGCTCCGACTCGAAAACATAGAAATTGATGGTATTTATTATAGATCAAGTGGTCGCGAGGTGATTACATCAAGGGCATCAAAAATTCAAACCATAAGCATTTGCTTTGACGTGGTTGAAAATAAGGTCGCCGAAGCTGGACCAAAGACCATTTATGTCAAAATGACGGACCCTAATGGAAATGTCTTAAATGTTGCCAATAAAATACAGGAATTGACCATACAAAAAGACAGTGTTATTCAATATACCGTCGAATTGGCTTTTGATTATGCCAATGAAAGACTCAATCATTGTCAACTTTGGACACGAGGAAATGTACTCATTAGAGGGGTTTATACTTTTGATTTTTTCCAGGAAAAACAACTCATTGGTTCGATTAACAGAAAGTTCAGATAGTCCGTTTGAAACTAGTTTCATATAATATCAATGGCATACGTGCAGCACTAAGAAAAGGGCTTGACCAGTGGATTGATGCTGCCCAGCCAGATGTTCTTTGCTTACAAGAAATTAAAGCCAATGAAAGCCAATTTGACGTACAAATTTTTAAAGATTTGGGCTATTATTCCTTTTGGTTCCCAGCTCAAAAACCAGGTTATAGTGGAACGGCCATTTTATCTAAAACTCCTCCCGAGCACATAGAATATGGAATGAATCATGACAATTACGATGCAGAAGGACGCGTTATCAAAGCCGATTTCAAAACGTTCTCAATCGTAAATGTGTACATGCCGTCAGGTAGTAGTGGTGAGCTTCGACAAGCGTTTAAATATGAATTTTTAGATGATTTCCACAACTATATTTCAGAACAACTACGAACTCACCCGAATCTTATCGTTTGTGGTGATTATAACATTTGTCATCAGCCCATAGATATCCATAACCCACAAAGAAATCAACACACTTCTGGATTCTTGCCTCAGGAAAGGCAATGGCTAACATCCTTTTTAGACTTGGGGTTTGTAGATACCTTTAGGCACTTTTGTAACGATCCTCATCACTATTCGTGGTGGAGTTATAGAGCCAACGCTAGAGCCAAAAATTTAGGTTGGAGGATTGATTATTTGTTAGCTTCCCTACCTCTAAAAAAACACCTTGTTTCGGCTCACATTCTTCCTCAAGCCAAGCATTCTGATCATTGCCCTGTAGTGGTAACGATTGATGCATAATCAAATGGCCACTGTTGAAAACCTTTTTTTTAAGGTGTCAATTCCCACTTTAGCTAGTGTATATTTGAGCATCAAATTTTGATTAAACGATGTCCCATAATTTAGCTTTTTATCTCTTAGTCGTTATTTTGTTAAACGCTTGTGTCTCTCCCAAAGTAGTGGAAGAAATTAAAACTCAAAGGCAAGAAATACATCAGGAAAACCAACTCATAAAGAAAGAAAATATTAACCTAACTACAGAAAATAATGAGCTTTCTGATAAACTCAATCGCCTTTCCAAGGAGGTTGATGAACTGACCAAAGATTCTTTACAACGGTCAAAATCAATGCACCAGCTTCAGCAACAATACGATGCCTTGAGTCAATCTTATGATCTATTGTCAGCCAAAAATTCTCAGATGATGGTTGATAAAGCTGACGAAGCCAAAAAATTATTAGAAGAACTTCAACAAACCAAACAAGAACTCATTGACAGAGAAGATGAACTTTCCAAAATTGAAGAACGCTTGAGTGTCAAACAGCAAGAGCTCTTACACACACAAGAAACTCTAGAAGAAAGAGAAAAAAAGGTTATTGAGTTACAATCCGTCATTAACAGAAAAGATTCAGTACTGAAAGCATTGAAAGAGCGTATCTCAGACGCATTGTTGGGTTTTGAAGGCGATGGACTAACCATCACTCAAAAAAATGGAAAAGTATATATTTCACTAGAAGAAAAACTGTTGTTTGCCTCTGGTAGTTGGCAAGTCGATAGCCGTGGGGTAGAGGCACTTACTAAATTGTCAAAAGCCCTTGCTTCTCAACAAGAAATTAATGTGACTATTGAAGGGCATACGGATAGTATTCCTTACTCTGGTCGAGGACAAATTAAAGATAATTGGGACTTAAGCGTGGTACGAGCAACAGCTATTGTTAAGATTCTGACTAGTGCTAGCACCATTTCCCCCGACCGATTGACGGCCTCAGGGCGTGGTGAATTTTTCCCAATCGCCTCGAATCGCACAGCAGAAGGCCGACGAACTAACCGACGGATTGAAATTATACTTACTCCAAAACTGTATGATTTGTACGAGTTACTTGAGAACTAAGTAGAAAACAAAAGTTTAAACACATCCTCAATCTTTCCAACCTTAACTATTTCAATATGGTGATTTTTGAAATCTATCTTGTTGAATTTTGAAACATAGATTGTTTCAAAGCCCAGTTTTTCAGCTTCCTGAATCCGTTGTTCGCATCGGTTTATCGGTCGAATTTCACCCGATAGTCCAACTTCTGCGGCAAAACAACTTTTGTCATCAATAGGTCTATCAACATTGGAAGAAAGAATGGCACATAGAACGCCCAAATCAATAGCTGGGTCTTCTACTTTTATACCACCAGTTATGTTTAGAAAAACATCTTTTGATCCAAGTTTGAAACCACATCGTTTTTCCAAGATAGCTAATAGCATGGACAACCTTCTTAAGTCAAAGCCAGTGGCTGATCGCTGGGGAGTACCATAGACGGCACTACTAACCAACGCTTGTATTTCTATCATTAATGGTCGCATACCCTCCAAAGTAGCACTTACAGCCATACCACTCATGGGTTCATCTTTTTGCGAAAGCAGCACTTCAGAAGGGTTATTTACTTGCCTAAGACCATTGGTTTGCATTTCGTAAATGCCAAGTTCTGAGGTTGAGCCATATCTGTTTTTGTTGGCTCTCAATATTCGATAAACGTGATTTCTGTCACCCTCAAACTGAAGCACAACATCGACCATGTGTTCTAAAATTTTTGGCCCTGCAATGTGTCCTTCCTTGTTAATATGGCCGATCAGTAAAACAGGCGTGTTGCTCGACTTGGCGTATTGCATGAGCTCAGAGGTGCATTCTCTAATTTGAGACACGCTACCGGGTGAAGAATCAATGGAGTTGGTATGTAGAGTTTGAATTGAGTCCACAATCAACATACTAGGATTAACAGCTTGAATTTGCTGAAAAATGTGTTGTGTGTTTGTTTCCGTTAGAATTAAACATGACGACTCTAACAAATTTAAGCGTTCGGCTCTCATGCGTATTTGCTGATCGCTTTCCTCTCCACTCACATACAATATAGTTTCATGCTTGATGGATAAAGCCACTTGAAGCAAGAGTGTTGATTTTCCAATGCCCGGTTCGCCCCCCAATAATATTATAGAGCCAGCTACAATACCACCGCCCAAAACACGATTTAACTCTTTATCTTGAGTGTCAATTCTTGGATTGTCGTTAAGTGAAATTTTATGAATGGCTTGAGCCGAACTGACCCTTTCGATAGAATCATTCTCCCAAGCTTTGGTTGTGGAACTGCTGACTACTTCTTTGACTATGGTATTCCATTCATTACATGAGGAACATTTTCCCATCCACTGACTCGACTGAGCCCCACAGTTTTGACAAAAATAGGACGTTTTGACTTTAGCCATGTTTTATTTTATCGATAATGGTCGACGTGGAATATCCTTCTAAAAAAGGAATGGTAAGGACACGTCCGCCTTGATTCTTGACCAAATCAGCACCAACAATTTCGTTAATCTCATAATCGCCTCCTTTTACTAGTACCTTAGGAGAGATTTGACGAATTAAATCGTAAGGTGTTTCTTGGTCAAATACAACCACGGCGTTTACGCATTCAAGGGCGGCTAAAATGGACGCCCTTGCTCGTTCGTTTTGGATAGGTCTATTAGTACCTTTTAGTAGCTTGACAGATTGGTCAGAATTTAGACCAACAATTAATTTGGTTCCTAATTGTGCTGCTTTTGTAAGGTAGTCTATATGTCCCAAGTGTAGAATATCGAAGCAACCGTTGGTGAATACAATGGTTTGGGTATTTCTCCACCTTTCTAAAACATCAGATAATGAGATAGAATCGAAAATTTTATGCGATAAAATAGAAATGCCGTTTATTGTTTAAGTTTCTTATGGGATAAAAATACCATTAAAATTGAAAATCCACCAAAGGCCAATGTCATTAATGTTTGAGCGGTATGAACGATGGTGGCAAACAGCAGGGACGAGGATTCAGAAATACCTAACAAAACAAGGCCATTTGTGACCATAACATGATAAGCTCCCAAACCTGCTTGTACTGGAGCGACCATTCCAAGGCCTCCGATAACCATGGTATATAGCCCATCAAAAATAGTTAACAGAGACGTTTCAGGGATACTAAAAAAACACACATAGGTCATTAACACATACATCATCCAAATTAATACCGTATGTAGCCAAAACCCTAAAGGATTGGTTAATTTTTTAATGCTTTTAAATCCATCCACTACACCTATGAGAAAGGAAATTATTTTACTGTAAATAGGTGTTTTTCTGAGATAAGGCTTGATTCGATTAAAAATAACAACACTAATGACAAAAATTCCTATCACCACTAAGATGGTAGACGAGATAGAAAAAGTGGGGTTTCCAAATAACTTTGAAAACAGGGCTACTATGAGTTGAAATTTCAATGCCAATGTTACAAGAAGTAAGGAAACTAAAAGTAATAAGTCTATGGTGCGTTCCAAAATGATAGTGCCAAACAGTTTGTTGACCGGTATATTTTCAGTTTGATTTAAACTAGTGCAACGAGTAATTTCCCCAGCTCTTGGAATAGCGATATTAGTAAAATAACCAATTGCCACGGCGTAAATACTATTAGATTTACTGGCTTTGAAGCCCAAGCTATCCAAGATGATAATCCATCTGTAAGCACGGCTGATAATGGCAATAGCTCCAAATAGAACAGACAACCAAACCCAGCTGTAGTCCACGTTTTTTAATTCATTAATTAACGTTTTAGGGTTCTGATTTCTAAATGCCAAATACAAAAGTCCAATACTCAATAATGCGAATACTACATACTTGAGCCATTTTAGTGCTTTCATTATTTGTTAGAGTAAATTATCCGAGTTTGGGAAAATAATGGTAGGAGTAAATGATTTAGCGTCTTCAAAATCGATTAAGCCATATGAAATGATAATGACTACATCACCTTTTTGAACTTTTCGGGCGGCTGGACCATTTAAGCAGATTTCTCCAGAATTGGCAACTCCCTTAATGACGTATGTTTCGAGACGTTCGCCATTGTTGATGTTAACAATTTGAACTTTTTCGCCAGGCACCAAATTGGCGGCGTTCATCAGCGTTTCATCAATACTTATACTACCAATATAATGAAGGTCTGCCCCTGTGACCTTGACTTGATGTATTTTAGACTTTACGACTTCAATTTTCATAGGGCACAAAATTAATCATTTAATGCTAAATTATCGATAAGTCGAACCTTGCCAACATAGACGGCAATGAGAATGTGTGCACGGTCTTGATAATCAAATGTTTTTATTGGTTCCAAGCTATGACTGTGAACAATATCAACATAGTCTAAAATCATCTCAGCTTGAGTATCAATGTGTTCTTTTATCTGATTCAAGATAGCGCTTATTGTTAACTGGCCATAAAGATGTTTGGCCTTTAATAACACCTCATGAATAATACTAGCCCTTTGACGTTGGCTTTTGCTTAGTAATTGATTTCTAGAGCTCATTGCCAAGCCATCTTTCTCTCTAATGGTTGGCCCAGCAATAATGTCTGTACTTAAATGTAACGTTTGAACTAACTGCCTAATGATGGCTAACTGCTGAAAGTCTTTTTGCCCAAAAAAGGCTTTATCAGCTTTAGTGATTTTTAGAAGGCGATGGACAATAGTGCACACGCCATCAAAATGACCGTCTCTTTTAGCCCCTTCAAATGCTTTGTCTAAGCCGTTTAGCTCATAGCTGTTGGTTATAAGACCATTAGGATACATTTCAGCAGTGTTAGGGACAAAAAGAATATCGCACTTTTCATTTTCTAATAAGGTCATATCACTTTCAATGTCCGATGGATAATTCGTAAGATCATTCTTGTCATTAAACTGCGTTGGATTCAAAAAAAGACTAACAATGGTTAAGTCACATTGCGTGCTGGCCAACTTCACCAGTGATAAATGACCTTCATGCAAAGCACCCATTGTAGGAACAAGCCCAACACACAGATTGTTGCTTTTAGAGCTTGAAATAGAATGATTTAAAGATGATATATCGTCAATTACTTTCAATAGAAACTTAATTTGAGTGTATAAATGTAAGATAATACTTGATTCATGAGTATAAATTTCGTAAATTTGCGAGTAGAATTAAAGTCTGCCATTCTAAGAATTAAACACATTCTAATTTTATGCAAAAGAAAAGAGTCCTCTTTGTGACCCAAGAAATTAGTCCGTATTTATCAGAATCTGAATTGTCTTGCATGTGTCGAAATTTACCACAAGGCATTATGGAGAAAGGCAAAGATATACGTGTTTTTATGCCCAAATACGGCTGTATTAATGAGCGTAGAAATCAGCTTCATGAAGTTATTCGTCTCTCTGGGATGAATATGATTCTAGATAATTTAGATTACCCTTTGATAATAAAGGTAGCTTCTTTACAACCAGTTCGAATGCAAGTTTACTTCATTGAAAATGAAGATTATTTTCCAAAGAAAACATTCATGCACGAATTGGATGGAGAAACCTTCGATTTTCATGATGAACGTGCGATTTTCTTCTGCCGTGGTGTTTTGGAAACCGTTCGTAAATTAGGTTGGGGTCCTGATGTCGTTCACTGTCATGGTTGGATGTCGGCCCTCGTTCCTATGTATTTAAAGAAGGCCTTTTCTGAAGATCCAATCTTTAGAGATACCAAGGTGGTTTATTCTCTATACGATCAAGCGGATATTGAATTTAGCCATGAAATGGCTCGTAAATCGGTCGTCAACGGTATTGTTGAAGATGATTTAGATCTAATTTCAAATCCATCAGTAAATGCTCTTCACAAATTGGCCATACAGCACGCTGATGCGGTAATTATAGGTAGCCAAACGATTGATGATGAACTTCATCGTTTTATTCATGATAATGACAAATACGTGATGTCATATCAAAATAATGAAACATGTACGGAAGTTTACAATAATTTGTATGATGAGTTATTAGAAGAAACTCTCACTGAAAATTTGCTTGTCGACTAGATGAAAATTTTTAATCTATTCATCTGTGTATGCCTCATATTTTCGTGTACAGACCCCCAAACCATTGGATTAGAGGTTCAACCCACAAGTGATAAGATTGTTATTTCTACCATTGACGATTCTTCACCCTTTTCCTTGCAAACCAATACCGTCGATTCCGTTCGATCTGACGAGCCCTTATTCGCTCTCTTAGGATACTATGAGTCTCCAACATTTAGAACGGCTGAAGCAAGCTTTTCTACACAAATATTGTTGAGTCAAAACTCTGTTGATTTTGGGGCAAATCCAACCCTTGATTCGGCTGTTTTAACCTTAGCATATGCGGGTTATTATGGCGATACAACGGTCGACATGTCTATACAAATTGAGCAACTAGATGAAGCGATTCATTATGACTCCACTTACTATTCAAATCAAGTCCTATCATCGACTCCGTTTAGCACACCAATAGTCCATTCATTCACTCCCAGGCCAAACACATTGGTTTTTAATTCGGGTGATACGATTGGTCTTAAATCAGTATCCATGAGGGTTGATGATATAGGTCTGATGGTACTCAATGCCAATTCCAGCGACTTGGTTGATAGCGAATCCTTTCTTGAATTTTTTAAAGGCATAAAAGTCTCTGTAGATAATCCAAGTGTTTCTTCATCGATTATCTATTTTAATTTAAAAGACGGAGGGTCAAAGCTGACCATATATTACAACGATTCCTTATCTTATGATTTGATCATTGGCTCGGGAGCTACCAGAATTAATCATTTTGAACCACAGTCTGGCTCATTTTTACAAAACATCTATGGGGTTCAATCCATGGCGGGGTATGAACTGGAGTTAAGCTTTAATGACATCAGTGGCTTAAAGCAAGCGCTAGAAAATAAAGTTGTCAATCAAGCATTATTACATTTTTCGGTGGATAATAATTCGGAAGCTAACCCAGCTCATTCTTCTCTATCGTTAGTTCGATTAGATTCTACAGGAAAAAAATATTTTATTGAAGACATTACGGAAGGACAAACTCATTTTGGGGGTGAGTTGGTCGATAATGAATATGTTTTCAATATATCAAAATACATGCTTAATCTGTTAAATGATGAATTTTCGTCTAGTACATTAGTATTGGTGCCATCAGGACAAGCTACTAATGCCAACAGAACAGAAATCAATCAAAATGTAGAATTGAAAATTATTTATACCGAATTTTAATATGTGTGGAATAGTTGGTTATTTAGGCAGTCGTCAAGCATATCCTATTTTAATAAAAGGTCTTCAACGTTTAGAGTACAGAGGGTATGACAGTGCGGGTATTGCCCTTATCCATGACGAGGATTTGGTCGTACATAAGAAACAAGGTAAGGTGGCGGATCTTGAGGCTTATTGTCAAGATAAAAACTTACAAAGCAAGCTTGGTATAGGACATACTCGTTGGGCGACCCATGGTGTTCCTAACGATACCAATGCACACCCACACTATTCGCAAAGTAAGCAATTGGCCATTATACATAACGGCATCATTGAAAATTACGATACCATTAAGCAGGCCCTGGAACAAAGAGGCCATACCTTTAACAGTGAAACAGATACAGAAGTTCTTATTCATCTTATTGAAGACATTCAAAAGCAGGAAAATACATCCTTATTTGAAGCGGTACGTTTAGCACTCAATGAGGTTATTGGGGCCTATGCCATAGCCATAGTTTCTCAAAACAATCCCAATGAAATTATAGTAGCAAGAATGGGAAGTCCACTAGTGGTTGGAGTAGGCGAAAATGAATACTTTATTGCTTCTGATGCCACTCCAATTATTGAATATACTAAAGAAGTTATTTATTTGGAAGAAGGTGAAATAGCACGTCTTTCTTTAAACGATGGTGTCGAGTTAAAAACCATTGAGAATATTGAAAAAACACCTTTTATCCATGAATTGGAAATGAATTTAGAGTCGATTGAAAAGGGAGGGTATGAACACTTCATGCTTAAAGAAATTTTTGAACAACCCAAGTCAATTTCGGATAGTATCAGAGGTCGATTGCTGAGTCGTCAAGGGTTGATAAAGATGAGTGGTATTGAGGCTTATTCGGATAAAATTTTAAATGCCAATAGAGTAATTATTGTAGCTTGTGGGACTTCTTGGCATGCAGGACTCATTGGCGAGTATTTGATCGAAGATTTGGCACGCATCAATGTGGAGGTGGAATATGCTTCCGAGTTTCGATATCGAAACCCTATCCTTACAGAAAAAGACGTTGTTTTGGCCATCTCACAATCGGGTGAAACGGCCGATACTTTAGCGGCCATGAAACTAGCTAAAGAAAGAGGAGCTACTGTATTAGCAATTTGTAACGTTGTTGGTTCTTCCATTGCTAGACTAAGTCATTCTGGGGCTTACACTCACGCAGGACCAGAAATTGGTGTGGCATCGACCAAGGCATTTACGGCACAAGTATCCGTTCTTACACTTATGGCACTTCTTTTAGCTAAGAAAAAAGCTACAATTTCAAAGACGTATTTCAGGCAATTGCTCATTGAATTGGAATCCATTCCTTCAAAAGTGCAAGCGATGCTTGAGATGAATGAGTACATCAAAGATTTGTCTTACAAATTTGCTAACGCTTCTAATTTCTTGTATCTAGGTCGTGGCTATAACTTTCCAGTGGCATTAGAGGGTGCTTTAAAGCTCAAAGAAATTTCATACATACACGCAGAGGGCTACCCAGCTGCTGAAATGAAACATGGGCCAATTGCTCTCATTGATGAGGACATGCCCATTGTAGTCATTGCCACTAAAAAAGGCCATTATGAAAAGGTAGTGAGTAACATACAAGAAGTTAAAGCTAGAAATGGTGTGGTTATTGCAATCGTGACCAAAGGTGATGTTACGGTGAAAGAAATTGCCGATTATGTTGTCGAAGTACCAGAAGTTTCAGAACCCCTCGTACCCATATTGGCTAATATTCCATTACAATTACTGTCTTATCATATAGCGGTGATGAGAGGGTGTAATGTGGATCAACCTAGAAATTTAGCCAAATCTGTTACGGTAGAGTAGTTAGAAAGGGATGAATTGGATGATACCGATTTATTTTTCAAATTCCTTTTCTTACTTTCATATTTCTTTCTTCCAATTTTAGTAGGTGGAATAGTGTAACTATTCACACCTTTTTTGATTATAAATTTTCCATTCTTTTTCTGATATCTACTATCGTCAATTATTGGTTTCTTGAAATTAATATTGAATGTATGT
>CAXDOW010000061.1:0-11956 GCA_963991165.1 uncultured Flavobacteriales bacterium
GATTAGGTAAGATAGTTTGTCTTCGTTAAACATGTCATTAGCCACTTCCACCAGTTCTTGTGACGTAATGGAGTCGATTTTTTCTTCAACTTCTTCAAAGGTATTGACTTTATTGTAAAAAAGTAAACTTTTCCCCATAGATAGCATCAGATGAGTATCATTTTCTTGGCTAATCGCTAGCTGTCCAATAAGCTGGCGTTTGGCTTTTTTGAGTTGTTTTTCCCCTAGTGGATGGTCAACAAGTTTGGTCATTTCTTTTTTAGCTAATCGAATGCTATGATCCAGATCGTTTTTGTCTGATGCTAGATAGATAGAGAAAATACCAGTATCGCTGTAAGGTGTATAATTCGATTCTATGGAGTATGTAAATCCGTATTTTTCACGTACAGCTAAGTTTAATCGGGAGTTCATGCCTGGGCCACCGAGTATGTTGTTTAGTAGAATAAGGGTTGTTTTATGAGGATGATTTATATCGTAAGCGTCTCTTCCAATGAGACAGTGAGATTGATATCCCTTACGTGGAACAATAAGCTGTTTTTTTTGATAATTTTTAAATGGCTTGATGGTTCTTTCTAGCGTATTGGATGGGACGTCTTGAAAGTATTTCTCGACGATTCTTATAAGTTTGTCCATCGAAATGTTTCCAACCGAACTTATGACTAGCTCTTGAGGCAGGTAGTTTCTTTCTATGTATGACTCAATCATTTTTTTGTCAAATGAAAGAATGTGCTTTGGGGTTCCCAAAATGTTTTTTCCCAATGGGTGATTGTGAAATATTTGTTCTTCAAACTCATCAAATATTAATTCAGAAGGAGTGTCTTTGTAGTAATTTATTTCGTCTAAAACGACTCCTTTTTCTTTTTCAAGTTCTTTTTCTGGAAAGTTGGAATGAAAAGTAATATCGCTGAGCAGTTCAAGAGCCCTGTCATAATATTTTGATATAAATGACGAGTGAATACAGGTCTCTTCTTTGGTTGTAAACGCATTGATTTCCCCTCCTACGTCTTCCATTCTGCTCAGTACATGAAATGCTTTTCTTTTTTTGGTTCCTTTGAATATCACATGTTCAATAAAATGAGCCAGTCCTTGTTCATTGTCCAACTCGTCTCTGGCACCTCCTTTGATAACTAGGCCACAATGGGAAATTGAGCGCTCTGTTTTTTTATGTATTAAACGGATACCATTCGGTAGCCGGTGATGGTGAAAACTCATTCGATTTTTTAGAAATAAAAAAACTCGAATAGTTATTCAAACTATTCGAGTTTTAAAGGGTGTAATGCAAATTATATAGTCGGTTTTTTGTTTGATTTACAACAACCTTGACTTTTCTTGTCGCAATCGGCTACTTTTTTGCCAGTTTTGGCACAGCATGCATCGCCTTTAGAGCATTTTTTTGCAGTCTCTTTTTTGGAGCCGTCTTTGGAGCAACTTTCGGCTTTTTTACTTTTGGAGCAACTTTCTTCTTTTTTGCCCTTACAACAGGCCTTTGCTTCTTTATTACAACTAGACTTTTGACTACTACATTTTTTATATTCCTTAGAGTCTGCGTCTTTAACAGTGTGTTCTATCTGTATTTTATCAGTGTTTTCTACTGACGACTGTGCTATCACTGACTGTGAAAGAAAGCCAACGAATATCAATATTAAAATATTTTTCATTTTCAATGTGTTTAGGCTAGCAATTTACTAAAAAAATCAATACGATGCGATAATGCTTTTATTGCCTTTAACCACCTGATTTTTAGTAACGTGAATTTTAGTGCCGAGTGGAAAAAACAGATCGACTCTGGAGCCAAATTTTATGAAGCCAAAATCATCGCCTTTGATAGCTGTATCATTTACTTTTGAATACATCACGATACGTCTGGCTACAGCACCAGCTATTTGTCGAAACAAAACAGCTATGTACTTATTTTCTACTACGACCGTTGTTCGTTCGTTTTTAGTGGACGATTTGGGGTGCCAAGCCACTAAATATTTGCCTGGGTGATATTTGGCATACTTTACTGTGCCATCTAGAGGGTATCGATTAACATGAACGTTTAGTGGAGACATAAAAATAGATACTTGTATTCTTTTATCTTTAAAGTATTCTACTTCTTGTACTTCTTCAATAATGACAATTTTTCCATCGGCAGGGGCAACAATTTCATTATCTTTTGCTACAACTTTTCGACTTGGATTTCTAAAAAATTGAAGAATCAATGCCAATACTATAAATGAAGCTATTGGAATTAAAATATTTAACCAAAAGATGTCAAAACTAAAAACCGTTAGATTGATTGCCGCGATGCAAACAATAGAAACTGTAATGATTCGATATCCTTCTTTGTGTATGTAATTCATTGTATCAAATTTATAAAAATATATACGGTTGGTATGACGAACAATGCACTGTCAATCCTATCCAACATGCCACCATGTCCCGGTAAAATACGACCACTATCTTTGACACCAACTGACCGTTTTAAATAGGATTCTACAAGATCGCCAATGACGGAAGCAAGACATACAACACTGCCTATAGCCATCCACTCTATGGTATTAAATGCATGCATAAACAATGACAGTATAAAAGATCCGACAATATTAAAAAGTAGACCTCCAAGAACGCCCTCCCAACTTTTCTTGGGTGAAATGGTTTCATGTAGTTTGTGCTTTCCGAATTTCATACCGACAAAATACCCTCCTGTATCGCTCAGCCAGATGAGAATAAATATGGCCAACAGAAGTGAGTAATCATATTCATTAATGGAATTATGATTCAAGAAAATGGTAAGGGACAACGGCAAGGCAATGTATATGACACCTGTCAAAGTCAATGCAATATTGTTGAAGTTTAGTTCTTTTTTCGTGAAAAGTTCTATGCTGAAAATACACAAGCTAAGCAACAAACAAAGATTTATTAGTAATTGGGATTGCTCGACATCGACGAAAAATAGATAGGATGAAAAAAAAATACCAATGGAAAGTAAATATCCAAGTATGCGTTGGGTTTTGGTATTATCATTTTCAACTATGGAATAAAACTCGGATAAAGCAACGATCATGATTGCTAAAAACAAAAGTGTACTGCTTATCTTTCCAAGCATGAGGCCAGCGATAATACTTCCACCATAAGCAATACCTGTCACTATTCTAACAAGAAGGTTACTCATTCGTTGTATTGATAATGATTAGTGCTTTTTCCTTGTCAGTTGCTTTGACTTTAAGTTGGGCTTCTCCAAATTGCAGGTATGAAGAATCTATTTTGTTAACAATGACCGAAGGAATGTTGTGTTCTAAGAGTTTTCCTTTCAATAAGTCTAGTTGATAGGGTTTATTTGTCGTTTTTATTGTTATCCAGTTGGTCTGACTCATCATCATTTTCTTTGTCCCATGGTCGTGGGCCGAATATGCTTAGTAGATCTTCTTTAAAAATGACCTCTTTTTCTAGCAAAAGTTCTGCTAACTTAGTCAATTTTGTCTTATGTTTTTTCAATAGAGCTAATGTTTTTTTGTAGCAGTTATCCACTAATTTACTGACTTCGTCGTCAATCAATTTGGCAGTGGATTCACTGTATGGTTTGGTAAAGCTGTCTCTTCCACTAGAGTCGTAGTAGCTTATATTTCCTAGTTTATCACTGAGGCCATACACTGAAACCATTGAGTAAGCTTGTTTGGTAACCTTTTCCAAATCACTCAGAGCTCCCGTAGAAATTTTGTCAAAGATAATTTGTTCAGCTGCTCTTCCTCCAAGAGTGGCGCACATTTCGTGAGTGAGTTGTTCAGTGGTGGTGAGTTGTCTTTCTTCTGGAAGATACCAAGCAGCTCCGAGTGATTGCCCTCTAGGAACAATGGTGACTTTGACAAGAGGAGAGGCGTATTGTAAAAACCAACTCACAGTGGCATGGCCTGCTTCATGAAAAGCCACGATGCGTTTTTCTTCTTTGGAAATAATTTTATTTTTCTTCTCTAAGCCACCAATTATCCTGTCAACAGCATCCAAAAAATCTTGTTTTTCAACAATTTTTTTGTTTTTTCTGGCGGCGATGAGTGCTGCTTCATTACATACGTTGGCAATATCTGCGCCTGAAAATCCTGGTGTCTGTTTAGAAAGAAAATCTATGTCTACGTTTTTGCTCAAGGTAAGTACTTTGACATGTACTTCAAAGATCTCTTTTCGTTCTCTTAAGTCAGGTAAATCCACAAATATTTGTCTATCGAAACGTCCGGCTCTTAATAGGGCTCTGTCTAAGACATCGGCTCGGTTGGTCGCTCCAATTACAATGACGCCAGAGTTTGTTCCAAACCCATCCATTTCGGTTAACAATTGATTGAGGGTATTTTCTCTTTCATCGTTACCTCCCGTAAAGTTATTTTTTCCCCTGGCACGGCCAATGGCATCAATTTCATCAATAAAGATGATGGAAGGGGCCTTTTCTTTGGCTTGTTTGAACAAATCTCGAACTCTTGATGCGCCAACACCAACAAACATTTCAACAAAGTCTGATCCCGATAAAGAAAAGAAAGGGACTTGCGCTTCACCAGCAACGGCTTTTGCTAGAAGAGTTTTTCCAGTTCCTGGAGGACCAACGAGTAAGGCTCCTCTTGGAATTTTACCCCCTAAAGCGGTGTATTTTTTTGGATTTTTTAAAAAATCTACAATCTCTTCAACTTCTTCTTTGGCACCTTCTAAGCCCGCCACGTCTTTAAAAGAAACCGACACTTTTGTTTTGTCAAATAGGGTGGCTTTTGATTTACCAATATTAAAAATTTGCCCTGCTGGTCCACCAGCCCCACCACTCATTCTTCTCATGAAGAACAGCCATATAGCTACCATAATGAGAATAGGAAATATCCAGCTAAAGGCATCGCCAAGAATATCTTTTTTTGTAACATATTTTATTTCAACCTTGTCAGTATCTTCAAAATCGACTTGTGCTTCTTGCAGTTTCTTCTCAAAATTATCGGGCGATGAAATTTGAAAATAATAATGAGGTCCTTTGTTTGTCGAACTACCAAAAGGTTTTTGTCTCACGGACTTGTGTTCTTCTTTGCTTAAGGCATTACTTTTTAGGAATATTTGAGCAATTTCTCTGTTAACAATAACAACTTTTTCTACCTCCTTGTCTTGGAGCATTGTCCTGTTAAAGGTTTGCCAAGACGTTTCCTGAGCTGTATCCACGTTAAATATTTGAATACCAAAAAAAAGGATAGCAATGATAGCATATATCCAGTAAAAATTAAACTTTAACCCTTTAGGTTCTTCTTTCTTTTGTTTCATATTCTAAGCAGATTCTTTTATGTGTTGTATTTTGGCATCTCCCCACAATTTTTCCAAGTTGTAGTATGTCCTGGTTTCTTTTTGAAAGATATGGGCGACCACATTTCCATAATCTAAAAGAACCCAATTGCCATTGGTGAGTCCTTCTTTGTGCCAGGGTTTCTCCTTAAATGTTTGGAGGGTTTCTTTTATAATCGATTCGGATATTGCACTAACGTGAGTATCGGATGTGCCATGACAAATTACAAAAAAATCACAAACAGAAGATTCGATGTCTGTCAAATTTAAACATACGATTTCTTTGGCTTTCAAATTTTTCATTCCCTCCACAATGGTGTAAGAGAGAGTGTCAGATGTATTTTGTTCGTTACTTTTTAGCATGCACAACTATTAAAAACAGCACTTTTATTAAGGTGCAAAAATACGGAATTTTATTCGTTAATTTGTTTATGTGGATACCATGTTTGTAGGACAAAATATTATCAATCTAAAATCGGTTGACTCAACAAATAGTTTTCTTGTAAACGCATCTTCTGAAACATCTATTGTGGAGGGGACTTTAGTAGTTGCTGATGAGCAGTATCAAGGTAGGGGGCAAAGAGAAAATTCTTGGCAGTCAGAGCGAGGTAAATCATTGACCTTTAGCGTGTTGCTATATCCTAAAATAGGGGTGAATCAACAGTTTTCTTTCAATAAATGCATATCTCTTGCCGTGTGTCAAGCGCTTAGGAGGTATCGCATTGATGCGTTTATTAAATGGCCTAACGATATTTTTGTTCATGATAAAAAAGTGGCTGGAATTCTTATTGAAAATTCTATTCAACATAAGATAATGACTAAAACCGTGGTTGGCATTGGAATTAATGTGAATAACGAACAATTTGATTTGCCAATGGCTATTTCTTTAAAGATGGTTACTTCTAAGGCTATGAATATAAGCGGCTTACTGGGCGTGTTGTGTGAGGAAATTGAAAAGCACTATTTGTTGTTAAAAAGCAATAGGAAGATAATCAGCCAAAAGTATAATGAACATTTGTATAAGTTGAATTCACCATCACAATTCATCAAAAATGGCAAGTCCATTTGTGGAATCATAAAAGAAGTGGATGATTTTGGTCGCTTGGTAGTCGAAATGAATGGAGTTCTAAATCGTTATTCTATGGGTGAGTTACGATTTGATTTCTTTTAATTTTTCGACGAGTATATTTAAGAAATTCGTGAGTGGCTTTTCCACCATCATTTTCATCATCATATTGAGTTCTGCTTCAAATACAAATTGGGCAATACAACTGTCATCATCAACTTTTTCAAGGGTGCACTTCAAAGAAAATGGAAGCTTGCCATCAATAGCGTCCATCTGAACCATACTGTATGGCGTTCGATTGGTAATGTTAAGATTAACAGGGGGGAGTCCTTGAATGGTAAAAGAGCAACTATCTTTTGAAATTTTTACCTCTTGAACTTGTGGTGGGATGAGTTGTTCAAAGTTGGTGAAGTCACTCATAAAATGGTACACCTTTTCATCCGACTGATGTATGTTTACTGCTTGGCTTTTAATTTGACTCATTTTCAACTTTCCATTGAGATGGGTTTTCACGCCATTGTTTGAGAATTGCTACTTCGTTTTCAGTAATATATTTCGTTTGCAAGGCTTGTTCAATTAGCGTTTGATAATCGCCCAAAGTAAACAGGTCGCAATTAGCGTTTTCAAAATTTTGTTTAGCTTGATCAAATCCGTAGGTGAAGATAGCGGCCATTCCATTGACGACCAACCCTTTTTCTCGAAGAGCACTGACGGCAGCCAAACTACTTTTTCCACTGCTGACGAGATCTTCAATGACAACCACAGATTGTCCACTTTCAATGCTCCCTTCAATTAGGTTTTGTCTACCATGGTCTTTAGATGAAGCTCTTACATAGGCAAAAGGAAGACCTAATTCTTGTGCTACCAATACACCATGTGCAATAGCCCCTGTAGCAACGCCAGCAATAATATCTGGCTTACCATATTTTGAAAGAATGCCTTCAACCAAAAATTGTCTAATGTAGGTTCTAACTTCGGTGTGAGAAAGCGTAATTCTATTGTCGCAATAAATTGGAGAGTGCCATCCAGAAGACCAAACGAAAGGTTCTGAAGGATTTAAAATTATAGCTTTGATTTGCAATAAGGATTTTGCAATTTGCTGAGCTGTTTCTTTATTTAGAACCATAGTGCTAATGTATGAAGTTTTTATCAATCACCACTGTTTAAGGTTAACTAATTCTCGTGCAAAGTATGGATCAAATACACCTGCTTTTGATGCTGATTTTAATTGGTTCGAGTGGTTTTTAGAAATTGAACATAAAACACCTCAAACATTGACAATATATGCTGAAAATCTGGAACATTCTTGGTGTCTTTTTCAGTCTCAATTTTTACACCTCAGAGCGGCTGGAGGTTTGGTAGTAAACAATCAACGATTACTTTTTATTTTTAGAAACGGCAAGTGGGATTTGCCGAAGGGAAAAATGGAAATGGGAGAGTCAATCGACGAGACGGCTCTCAGGGAAGTTCAAGAAGAATGTGGGATTGTGGACCTTTGCCTTAATCAGTTTTTGACAAAAACCTACCATGTGTATTGCATGAACAAACGTTGGGTTTTAAAAGAAACCGATTGGTTTTTAATGCAATCGTCTCAGGATAATAACTTAACACCTCAATTGGAGGAGGGAATTGATCTTGTAAAATGGGTTAGGCCCGAAGCAATTGATGAGTATTTGAACAATTCGTATGAAACTATTTCTAGAGTCATACAATGCTATTTAAGACTAAAGGAAACACCCTCGGGCAAAAATTGACTTACGTCGCCGCCATTTTTAATAATATCCCTTACTAAAGTTGAGCTGATGTGTGAATATTGGGGCTCGGTAATGATGAAAATAGTCTCTATTTCTGAACCTAAAGAATAGTTCATTTGAGCTATTCCCATTTCATAATTAAAATCTTGTGGATTTCTCAGTCCTCTTAAAATATATCTTGCTCCAACCTTCTTGCAGTGATCGATAGTTAAGCCTGAGTAAGATACTGCCTTAATTTTTTTGTAAGAATGAAAAGTGTCCGATATCCATTTTAAACGCTGTTCAACAGAAAAGCATTCTTCTTTTGATGAGTTTGTACCCAAACTAACTATAATTTCATCAAACAAAGGAAGAGCTCTCAAAACAACCGATTCATGCCCTTTGGTAAAGGGAGAAAAAGATCCTGGAAAAACAGCTATTCGTTTTGTCATTCTGTAAAGGTAAAAAAACTAAACATCACGCGGCCGTATTGTCGGCAATTTTTGAAATAATCATGTGTTTGGAAATGGCTATTTTTATCATGCTCAAGGATTAAGGTTCCACCATCTTCTAGAATATGATGATCGAAAATAAACTGAGGCAAATCATTCAAATTTGGCATATCATAAGGTGGGTCAGCAAAAATGACATTGAATTGTTCATTAGTTGATTTGATAAAGCGAAAACAATCCGATCGAATCACTTTACTATTTATCTCCAAGGCTTTATGCGTTTTTTTGATGTATTGAATGCACTTAAAATTGACATCCACAGAGGTAACGGATTGGCATCCTCTAGACCAAAATTCATATCCTATATTGCCTGTTCCAGCGAATAGTTCTAGCAATTTTACATCCTTAAATTCAATAGTGTTACTAAGAATATTGAATAAACTTTCTTTGGCAAAGTCGGTCGTGGGTCTGACCGGTAAATTTTTTGGAGTAACTATTGTTTTACCTTTATATTTTCCGCCAATAATTCTCACAAATGTTGATGTATTAGTGGGAAGTGTTGATGGTTTTCCAAGCCATCAATTAGTGGACTAATAGATTGATAACTTTTTCTGAAATCTACTTTTCTTACATAGGTATATACTAAGTCGAACAAAGTTGAATCTTTTGATACGTCACCAGAAAATTCTAGATGAACGGTTTCTAGATTTAAATTTAACTGTTCGCAGGTAAATAGAATGAAATATGTACAGTCGTGCTCATTGGTATAACGAAAGATATTAAAAAACAATAGGAAGTTATTTTCAAGAACGGTAATGTAAAGATGATTGTAGGTGACATTAATCAATATTTTTTGGCCTTTAAAGTTTTTGTTTTCAGCCAATAGGTGATTAATGTATTTTGTGCTAAAATGGCTAATTGTTGATTTAGGAAAGAAGGTAGATATGATATCTTGTTCAGCTTTGGTAATGCCATAAATACAAAAACTATCAATTTGTTCAATGCGGTCTGTTAAGATATCCAATTGATCTACTTTTCTGTGGTTGAAAGGCAAATATTTTGCTTTATGCTCTTCCGAAAATAGAACCGAAGGAACAAGGGTTGTTTTAGAGGTTGTCGAACAAATATGTGAGCTTACAAAATCTTTATTCAACCAGTCACTATTTTGAATAGATTTTTCTAACTGAGAAAGAGGAGTGTTGTACCACTCAATAGCCACCATTTCTTGATTGTGAAAAATACAATATCCAATTCCACTAAGTCCTAATTCAATGGATATGGAGCAATCGGATGTAGTGTCAAGCTGTTCTAAAGTTTTAAGGTCAAAGGATGAAAAGGAAGGATTACTCACCCCAATTTCCGTTAATAGAAGCGTCAGACATCGAACCAACTTTAAGCATAGTACTCAAGTCGATGCCTTTATTTCTTACATCTAAGTCAGACATAAATGTTGCATAGTCGGTGGACACTTCAAATACTTGAACTACTACTTTTCCTTTTTCAATACTACCCGACTCTATGGCGTAGCTTTGGTCAGAAAAGGGAACATTAGGCAATTTATCGAGGTTGAAGTCAAAACGTGAATCTCGGGTTTCCAAATAGTCGTCATCAAAAATGCTTTCATAAACTGACACAAAGACGGTATCCCTACTAATAATTCCTATTCGAAGTGCCTGTTCTTCGGACAGGGAGTCTGGCACCTCTCCAATAGCTTTCACGACGGCTAACGAATCATTTTTCACAAAGGAAATGAGGGTGTCAAAATCATTAGCATAGACCCTGTGCTTATCTTTAAAAGCAATTTGTGCTGTTCTTATGTCTTTCAAATCTTGAATGACGGCCGACTTTCTATAATCCGATAGTTCTTGAAACTCTTTGAGTTTGATGGGGCTTCTATACACTAACCAAGCAAGCGTTATGATGACTATCCAAAGTACAAGCTGCAAAATCTTTTTGTTCATGGTAAAATTAAAATCGTTAACTTGGACAAATCTACAATTTTTTTTGAGGATTAATTGGTAAATTTGTTTTGACTTCAATTCAATGACACAGACAAAAAAGCTACAACACCACTTAAGAAATCATTTCCCTTTCAGCCCAACTTCTCAGCAGTCTGAAGTAATGGAACAACTTTCTGAATTTATAGAATCGACTAGTAGTAATGGTTTGTTTTTGTTGAAGGGCTATGCGGGTACTGGTAAAACGACCTTAGTCAGTGCTCTAATCAATAGTTTATGGTCGGTGGGTAAAAAAGTGGTTTTACTAGCTCCTACCGGTCGTGCTGCCAAAGTACTTTCCGGTTATTCCAAAAAAAGAGCTTTCACTATCCATAAAAAAATATATTGGTTAAAAAGCAATTCCAACGGAAGTACTTCGGTAAGTTTACAAGAAAACAAGCATTCTAACACAATTTTTATTGTTGATGAGGCCTCAATGATACCTGATAGTTCTGACCAAAGTTTTGGTGCACGCGTTTTGTTAGATGATTTAATGGATTATGTCTATTCGGGTATTTTATGTCAACTTATTGTTGTGGGCGACACGGCTCAATTACCACCAGTTCATCTTGACATTAGCCCTGCCTTGGATGAAAATTTACTTGGCATAAAGTATAGAAAAGATACCTACAGTGCTGAGTTAACACAAGTGGTAAGGCAACAATCCAGTTCGATGGTGTTAGAAAATGCCACCCTACTACGACAACGCATACAAAGTAAACAACTATCCGTTCCTAAAATAAAATGTCAGCAAGAAGTTGTAAAATTAAACCAAGGAATAGATATTCAAGATGCTTTGGAGGAAGCCTATTCAAAAGATGGCGTGGAGGATACCATCATCATTTGTCGTTCAAATAAACGAGCCAACTTATATAACCAACAAATTCGACAACGCATTCGAGGGCATGAAGAGGAACTATCTACGGGAGATTACTTGATGGTCGTAAGAAACAATTATTATTGGTTATCGTCTTCTGATAAATCGGGATTCATAGCCAATGGTGATACCATTGAGGTCATGCGTATTTATGAAATCAATGACCTTTACAATTGTCGATTTGCTAGAATATCGGCTCGATTAGTGGACTATCCCAACCATCAACCCATTGAATGTACTGTTGTCTTGGACACCTTGATGGCTCCAGGTCCTTCTATGACCTATGATGACTATAAAAAGCTATACCAAGAAGTAGCTAAAGATTATGCCGATATTCCGCAACGTGCCAAACGAAATAAGGAGATTAAATCTAACCCCTATTTAAACGCCCTTCAAGTAAAATACGCCTATGCCATTACGTGTCATAAATCGCAAGGAGGACAATGGGAAAATGTATTTGTTGAACAGGGATTTTTTAATCAAGACATGCTAAATGTGGACTATTTCAGGTGGTTATATACGGCCGTGACACGAACAAAAAATAGATT
>CAXDOW010000062.1:0-11733 GCA_963991165.1 uncultured Flavobacteriales bacterium
GTATATCTATTTAAAAGTTGTTAATAAATTAGAAATTAGCACATTCGACACTTTTAATTATTGAGTTAGTTTTGTTGAAACTTATCTTCAAAATTGCAAACAATGACTAAAAGTAAACTTGAGTATATCTGGTTGGATGGGTACACACCTACCCAAAACATGAGAAGTAAAACCAAAATTATTGATGATTTTAGTGGCAAATTGGAGGACTGTCCCGTTTGGTCATTTGATGGTAGCTCGACAAAGCAAGCTGTTGGTAATTCATCAGACTGTCTTTTAAAACCAGTCGCCATTTATCCTGACCCCACTAGAATTAATGGTTACTTGGTGATGAATGAAGTTCTAAATAACGATGGAACGCCGCATGAGTCTAATGGTCGAACGACTATTGATGATGATGATAATGATTTTTGGTTTGGCTTTGAACAGGAATATTTTATCATGGATAAGGATACTCAATTACCACTTGGCTTTCCACTTGGTGGCTATCCAGGACCTCAAGGTCTATATTACTGTTCGGTAGGTGGGAGAAATACGCATGGAAGAGAGTTTGTAGAAGAACATGCCGATTTATGTATAGAAGCTGGCATTAATTTTCATGGGATTAATCAAGAAGTGGCTAGTGGACAATGGGAGTTTCAGTTGTTTGCCAAGGGAGCTAAAAAAGCAGGCGATGAAATTTGGATTGCTCGTTATCTGTTAGATAGACTCACCGAAAGTTATGGCTACTACATTGAGTATCACCCAAAACCCGTTAAAGGAGATTGGAATGGATCGGGAATGCATGCCAACTTTTCCAATACAACCCTACGAACCTGTGGTTCTAAGGAAACATATGAAAAAATATGCGAAGCTTTTAGGCCTCTTGCAAAAGAGCATATTTCTGTCTATGGAGAATTTAATGACGAACGCCTCACTGGATTACATGAAACGGCTTCTATCAATGATTTTAGCTATGGTATTTCTGATCGTGGAGCGTCTATAAGAATTCCTATTTTGACTGTTGAGAATGGCTGGAAAGGATGGTTGGAAGATCGAAGACCAGCTTCTAACGCAGACCCCTATAAAATTGCGGCTCGTATAATAAAAACCGTTAAAAGTGTTTCTTAAGTACCAGACACTAAAATGACATTGTCATTTTTCTAAGTCTTTTAAGTCATCTTCCACTTTTTGAACTTCTTCTTTAACTGAAGTGGCTGTGGAGCGAATCTCTCTTTTTATTTCATCGGAAGCATCTTTCATCTCTCGAAGTCCTTTGGCTAAACCTCGAGCCAGTTCAGGAATTTTTTTGGAGCCGAACAACATAACCACGACAAGCATGATAATGACTACCTCAACACCACCAATAAATAATAGATGATTTGACATGATTAAAATTTAACTAACAATCTTTAAAAGATAATGACCGAGACATTTATCTTTTTCTATTTTGTCTTTTCCTTCATTTTGTTAGTAGAATCTAACATAATTGGAGAAGCCACAAAAAGAGAAGAATAAGTTCCTACTACCACTCCGACCAGTAATGCAAACATAAATCCTCGTATTACTTCACCTCCAAACAAGAAAATAATTAATAACACGAAAAATGTAGTCAAGGAAGTGTTAACTGTCCTACTTAAAGTACTGTTGAGGGCATTATTAACCAACTCATTAAAATCTTTCTTTTTGTACAAGCCCATATGCTCACGGATACGATCGAAAACAACTACCGTATCGTTCAATGAATATCCTATGATGGTAAGTAAAGCGGCTATAAAAGCCTGATCAATCTCTAAAGAGAATGGTAAAATACCATAGAAAATAGAGAAAATTGACAAGACAATTAAAACATCGTGAAAAACTGCGGCCACTGCTCCTAAACTAAATTGCCATTTTCTAAACCTAATCAAAATGTATATAAAAATGACTAGTAGTGAAAAAATGATTGACCACAAAGCTGATACCTTAATGTCGTCAGCAATAGTAGGTCCTACTTTTTGAGAACTCATAACTTCATAATTACCATACTGAGATAAACCCTCAGATAATTGAGTCATAACCAAATCATCAGCATTCAGGTCTTGACTTTCAATCATGTATTTAGTAGTTATCTTGACTTGATTATTCTCGCCAAATGTCTTTACTTCAGGGAACATCTTAATACCATTTCCATCCACAAAGTAATTGCTCAATGTATTTCTCAGGGATTCATTTTCTATGGACGTATCAAATCGAACAACAAATGTTCTTCCTCCTTTAAAATCAACCCCATAATTAAGTTTTTTGGTGACTAATGAGCCAATTCCAATCAATATGATAACAGACGATACTATATAAAACACTTTTCTTTTACCAATAAAATCGATGGCTGTATTTTTAAATGCTGCTCTAGTAATTTTATTATCAAATGAAACATTGTCCTTTTTACTTAGACGCCAGAAGAAAATAAGACGGGTAATGAAAATAGCAGAAAAAAGCGAAGTTAAGATACCTATTATTAATGTTGTGGCAAATCCTTTGATGGGACCAGAACCAAACACATATAAAATTATACCAGTCAATAGGGTTGTTACGTTAGCGTCAATGATTGAACTGTAGGCATTTTTATATCCATCCATGAGGGATAGTTTTAGTCCTTTTCCGTTAAGAAGTTCTTCTCTAACCCGCTCATAGATAAGAACGTTTGCATCAACTGACATACCAATGGTTAAAACAATACCAGCAATTCCAGGTAACGTTAGTACCGCCCCAATCGAAGAAAGAACACCAAACACAAAGAATAAGTTGGCTAGCAAGGCGACGTTTGAGACTAATCCAGCGAAGCTGTAGTAGAAAATCATGTAGACAAGAACAAGCACTAAAGCTATGATGAATGATTTTAGTCCTGAATCAATGGCTTCTTGACCTAAAGATGGACCAACGATGGCTTCTTCTATGATTCTAGCAGGTGCAGGGAGTTTTCCTGACTTTAATATGTTAGACAAGTCATTCGCTTCATTAATCGTAAAATTACCTGTAATTTGAGATCTGCCTCCAGAAATTTCAGATTGAACGGTAGGAAAAGAGTAAACATAATCGTCAAGCACAATAGCTACGCTTTTACCAATATTATCGGAGGTTAGTCGCTTCCATTGACGAGCACCTTCAGCATTCATTGCCATTGATACTTCAGGAACCCCATTAAATTGTCCAAAATCTGTTCGAGCATCTGTGACCACATCACCTTCCATAGCGGCCTTTCCGTCTCGTGAAGTAATTTTTAAAGCCACTAACTGTACAAATCGACCTTCTGGATCATAGGGCTTAACAGTCCAAGCAAACTTAACATCTCGTGGTAAAATATTTTTAACCTCTTGTAGGTTCAAGTAGTCATTCACTGTTGAAGTATCTTTGATTGAGGCAATACCACAAACGGGACCACTGTTGGGTTGATTTGACTCATTAAGGTTGGGGAATAAAACCGCATACAAGGGGTTTTCTCTGCTAAACTGTTCAGCAGATAACGACGCACTATCTGTTACTAATTCTGAATCAATATCTGATGTACTTGTAGCTAAGTCTGTAATGAAGTCATCTTCTTCAATAGATATACTATCATTATCCAGTTGAGTTTCGACCTCATTAGTTAAGGTGTCTTCATCATTTGACTCAACAGTCGATCTTAAATATGTATTCACTTGGTCGATAAAGCCGATAAGCTGCGAATTTTCATACGTTTCCCAAAACTCAAGCTGAGCTGTTCCTTGTAGTAACTTTCTAACCCGCTCTGGATTCTTAACTCCAGGCAATTCAACCAAAATTCGACCAGACCCTTCCAATCGCTGGATATTTGGCTGGGTGACACCAAAGCGGTCTATACGTGATCGTAATATGTTGAACGATCTGCTGATGGCATCTTCAACTTCTTCACGAATCACATTTAAGACTTCCTCATTGGTAGAGTTGGAATTTATTTTATCTTTTAACTCGGGGGTGTAAAATAAAGAAGCTAGTTTACCTTCGGGGTTAATTTCAAGAAAAGATTGTCCGAAAAGAGATACAAAGTCGTCCTGACTATTTCGCTGTTTATCTTGAGCCAAGCGAATGGATTGTTGGAAGTTTTCGTCCGTATTGTAATTGGACATAGCTTTGATAACATCAACTACCGACACTTCTAGCGTCACATTCATTCCCCCCTTCAAATCAAGACCAAGGTTAACTTCACGTGATTTACATTCATTGTAAGTGTATTTTTTAATTCCAATATTATATACTGGTTCAGATGCAATAGAATCAAGATATCTTTTTTCTTTGATCTCGTCACCACCAGCATACGCTATGGCATTCTTTTCCACGCCATCTGAAATCCATGTAAATGATAATTGGTAAAGACATACGATAGCAAAGACTATGGCAAAAAATGAAACAAAACTTTTATTGTGCATAACTTACGTGTTTTATAGAACCGGCAAATATAGAATTTCATTGTTTAATTACCAATTTATGACCTATCAGTTTCGTCAAATAACAATGAATACGATTTACATTGACTTTATTTTAACTACTTTTGCTAAACATGAAATTTTTTTTAGTACTCTTGCTGACATTTTTTTGGTTTTGTAGCTCTTCTCAATTTTTGAATCCAGCAGAGCTTTCCATCATAGAAAACGGTTCAATTATTGCAAACCCACTAACAGGAGGGTTGAATTCCGTTCAAATTTCAAATATCGACTTAAATAATGACGGAAAAAATGACTTGTTTGTATTTGAAAGAATAGGGGATCGTGTTTTATGTTTTATTAATACTTCAAGCTTGTCGGATATTGACTTTACGTATTCTAAGGACTACTCCCATGATTTTCCTACTTTAAAAAAATGGGCTTTGCTTGTTGACTATAATTGCGATGAAAAGCCCGATATTTTTACCTATAATGATAGCTACGTGAGGGTGTATAAAAATACCTCTGTGGGGTCATCAATAAGTTTTCAAATCGAAACAAATGAAATTGTTAGCAACTTAGGATCTATCGTCGGTGGCATCATTATTTCTGAAGTTGACATCCCAGCTTTCGCTGATGTGGACTTTGATGGCGATATAGATATTCTAACCTTCAAACAAAGCGGTGGATATGTCGAATTTCATCGCAACGTGAGTATTGAAAATTATGGAAATTGTGACCAACTTGAGTTTGAGCTAGTAACAGATTGTTGGGGTGATTTTTTTGAAGGACTTAATGAATATGATTTTAATTCTTGTGAAAGTAATCCAGCAATAGAAAATCAAGGCGGTAGAAGTTCTTCATTGAATAGACATAGTGGCTCCTCATCCTTAGCTTTGGATATTGATGGAGATAACGATATGGATTTAATATTGGGTGATGTTTCCTTTAACAATCTAAATTTACTTATAAACGGTGGTAACTCTCAGTTCGCTTCCATAACCTCGGTCAATCCAAATTTTCCCATGGGAAATGGCAGTACGACAAGTGCTCAAATCGAATCATTCCCTGCTGCTTTTCACGTTGATGTGAATAACGACGATGCTAGAGATTTAATAGTCAGCCCAAACACCAATAACAATTCTGAAGATTTTGAAAGTATCATGTTGTTTATCAACTCAGAAACTGATGAGAATCCTAACTTTCAGTACCACTCATCCAATTTTTTACAAAACAATACATTAGATTTTGGAACGGCGGCCTATCCAGCCATATTGGATTTTAACAACGATGGCTTAAAAGATTTAGTAATTGGCAATTATGGTTACCATCAAGGAAACAACCCATCTTCACAGTTAGCTCTGTTGAAAAATATTGGCAGTTTAAGCGAACCTCATTTTGAGCTTGTTAATAGAGATTTTGCTTCCCTATCACAATTGGCTTTAGACACCACTTTAAACCTACCCGTTAGTGGATTGTCTCCTGCTTTCGCAGATTTGGATAACGATGGTGATCAAGATCTCATTTTGGGTGATAGTAATGGCCGACTTCATTATTTCAAAAACACCTCTTCTGTAGGTGCCGATGCCAATTATGAATTAGAAAGCGTCAATTTTTACTCGATCGACATCAACCAATATGCTTCGCCTTTTTTGTTTGATATGAACCAAGATGGATTGTACGACTTAGTCATTGGTAGAGTAGATGGAACGCTCACTTACGCTCAAAACAACGGTTCAGAATCGACTCCCATCTTTGATGTCTTATTGGATAATTTTGGAGGGGTAAGTGTCAGTAATAGCGATGGGCCTTATGGCTTTAGTAAGCCCTATATTTTTGAAGAAGATGGCAATATTCAAATGCTAGTTGGCACCGAGAGTGGTCGCATCTATCAATATAACAACATTACTAATAACTTATCAGGAACCTTTAATTTGGTAGATGATTATTTTCAATCGATTGACGAAGGAAATAATAGTGCCCTTGTTTTTGATGACTTAACTAATGACAATAAGCGTGACTTAATTTTAGGCATGCAAACTGGAGGGCTTTTTTATTACAAAAACGAAACATTTTCTACTTCCTTGAAACCATCTGAATCATTGGAAGTGAAACTTTATCCCAATCCGAGCCGTTCATGGGTGACTATCGATACCAAAAACAATCCTGCTTCAGTCAATATCTATTCATTGATTGGTCAGCCAATGATGTCTGTAAGAATTGACAGCAAAAGACGTATTGATGTTAGTAAATTACCCCCTTCGACCTACATTGTTCACATCATTCAATCCCAAACATCTTTTTGGAAAAAAATAGTAATTCAGTAAATTCTTATTTTAGCTTACACTAGATAGAAGCTCATTGGTGGTACGAACACCTTGAGCAGATTCGTTGAGTTTGTTGGTCTCATGAGCATCTAGCTCAATTTCGACAACTCGTTCAATGCCATTTTTCCCTAATATGACAGGAACACCAAGACAAATATCGGTTAGTCCATATTCACCATTTAGCAAAGTCGAGCAAGGAAATATTTTGTGTTGATCGCAAGCGATTGAATGAACCAAAGAAGAAACAGCAGCTCCTGGGGCGTACCATGCAGATGTACCTAACATGGAGGTTAAGGTAGCTCCCCCCACTTTAGTATCTTCCAAAACCTGTTGCAGTCGTTCTTCGGAAAGAAATTCTGAAACTCTAACACTATTTCTTGTAGCTAATCTGACCAAGGGAAGCATTCCTTTATCACTATGTCCACCAATAACCATACCATCAACATCTGAAGCTGGACAATCAAGAGCTTCACTGAGTCTATACTTGAAACGAGCACTGTCTAAAGCACCGCCCATGCCTATAATTCTATTTTTGGGAAGTCCAGTTACCTCATGAGCTAGATAGGTCATTGTATCCATGGGGTTAGTAACAATTATCAAAATGACATTTGGCGAGTGTTCAATCAGGTTTTCTGAAACCGACTTGACGATACCCGCGTTGATTCCGATTAACTCTTCCCTGGTCATTCCAGGTTTTCTTGGAATGCCACTTGTAATAACGGCAATATCGCTATTTGCTGTTTTTGCATAATCGTTAGTACATCCAGTGATTTTAGTGTCAAACCCATTGAGTGTGGCTGTTTGCATCAAATCCATGGCTTTTCCCTCAGCATAATTTTCTTTGATGTCTATTAGGGTAACCTCTGATGCAAAATTCTTGATGGCGATATACTCTGCACAACTAGCACCAACAGAACCAGCGCCTACTATTGTAATTTTCATAATTTTTGTTTTTTACAAAGCTAAATAATTACCAACTAATTGGTACTAAAAAAGTGACTATTTTTTGACAGTTAAACTTGTATTGTTAAATTAAAATTAAAGTTGTATTTTTATAATTCGATTTTTCAACCTTATCAGACACGTCTATTTATGAAGGTTTTCTCATTTTCTATTACTTTTATGTTGTTAGGCATATTGAATTTATCGGCACAAGTAGATGCTGGTCAAGATGTCACGATATGCAATATTCAAACGGTTGATTTATCCGCAGACTACACCCCAAACTCTGTGGGCACCAACGATTACACTATCGAAAGCATCCCCTTGAACATGGACCCAACAGCTACTGGCACAGGCATAGCTACTCTTACTGATGATTCCTATTCTGGTATTATAGACGTAGGGTTTGATTTTTGTTTTTACGGCAATGTCTATAATCAATTACTTATATCAACTAACAATTACATTACCTTTGATTTGACTGAAGCCAATGGCTACTCTCTGTGGAATACCTACGCAATCCCCAGCGCATTTCCTCCTGGTCAAGTCTTGGATGCTA
The DNA here is from genome assembly GCA_963991165.1 of uncultured Flavobacteriales bacterium. Classification (GTDB taxonomy): domain Bacteria; phylum Bacteroidota; class Bacteroidia; order Flavobacteriales; family UBA7312. Next base: position 8,226 of record CAXDOW010000062.1, read on the forward strand.
TTATGGGTCCATGGATGGATCTGGACCCCACCAATGGAGGAACTATTTACTACACAGTCTATGGTGTAGCCCCATTCAGAAGATTCGTAATTTCCTTTGAAGATTTTGGCTACTATTCGTGTGCTGGTATGGCCTTCAACGGCCAAATAAAATTGTTCGAAACAACTAACGTTATTGAGATTCATATACAAGACCAACCACTATGTGCAACTTGGAATAATGGTGAATCGGTACTTGGAATAGTCAATGAAGACGAGAGTCAGTTTTTAATTGAAACGGGCTGGAACAACACTCAGATGACTGGAAACAATGAAGCATTTCGTTTTGTACCTTCAGGGGCTGCTTTTAATAATCTTGTTTGGACCGATGATCTAGGCAACGTAGTTGGAAATGGGTTAAACGTCAGCGTAGACCCACTTACCACAACCACTTATACAGTAACTGCATCTGAGTGTCCAGACGAATTTTCAGATAACGTTACTGTTTTTGTTTCCGACCCAGCGACTGTAGATGCTATTGTTGACGATAATGTGTGTCCTGGTGAAATATCAGGCAGTATCGATATAACAGTTAATAATGGGGCTCCACCCTTCATTTATCAATGGACATCTAACAATTCTTTTTCTTCCAATCAAGAGGACATTTCCAATTTAGAAGCAGGCGATTATAGTTTGACTGTCACTGACAATTTGGGGTGTGGGTCAAACTTTGGGCCATTCAATATCGCACCTCCTCCATCACCCATTCAATTTTCGGAATCTGTATCGCCAGTCAGCTGTTTTGGATTTAGCGATGGTGTTATTTCTGTAACAGTAAATGGTGGAACGCCTAACTATACATATGCTTGGACAAGTAGCAACGCTATGACAGGTAATGGTACTTCAATTATTAGTGATCTGCTAGCAGGCAATTACCAATTGTTAGTCACCGATAACAACGGCTGTCAAGATTCTGTTTCATATGAAGTGGGCCAAAACTCATCGATTAGTGTTACAAGCACTAGCTCCGATTTTAACGGCTACAACAATCGCTGTTATGGGAGCAACGAAGCATGGGTCTTTTGTGTAGCTAGCGGAGGAGCTCTACCGTATCAATACGTTTGGATCAATGAAACGCTTGATACTGTTTCGACACAAGCCGATGCCTACGGTCTTACTGCCGGTTCTTACACTTTCATAGTAACAGATGCCGAAGGTTGCCCTAACTTTTTGACCTTTGACATTACTCAACCTGATTCCGTTTCCATTGACTTATCCAACTACAGTCATAAAAGCTGTACATACAATGATGATGGCTTTATAGAAGTGGCTACTTGGGGAGGGCCAGACAATCCGATAAACTCTCAAAACTACTACCCCCTTTCAATTCAATGGACGGGAGTTAACTCATTCTACTCTACGCAAGAAAATATTTATAATTTGACTCACGGAACTTATACCGTTACGGTTGAAGATATTAATAATTGTTCAAATGAATTAAGTTTTGAAATTACTCAACCCCCTGTTGTGATTGCCGATTATAGAGTAATGAATGATACTGTAACAGTCAACTATCCATATGTTAATTTATACGACAATTCTCAAGGAAATATTGTTGATTGGCAGTGGGAAATGAGCAATGGCTTTTATGCCAATTCACAAGATGTTTTGAATTTGAACTTATCAACCAATCTAGATTCTAGCGGGATTAAATATTACGATTTTAAACTTGTGGTAACTGATGAGTATATGTGTCAGGATAGCACCTTTGGGACTCTTGCCATCAAAGATGAACATAGTATTTATGTACCTACTAGCTTTACACCAGACAATGACGGGAATAATGACGTCTTTAAAGTTTATCACCATGCTATGAAAACAGAAACATTTTCAATCAAAATATTTGATCGATTTGGCTCTGTTATCTTTCAATCTAACAATGCTGATTTCGAATGGGATGGAACCAATATGTTTACTTCTTCTGACATTATTACCGGAACCTACACTTACGTTCTGAAATACCAAGATTTCGAATACAGAATTTACGACCATACCAATTGTGAAAACTGTTCTGGTACCATTACTATAATTAGATAAATATTAAAAAAAAAAAATTATATTTGTGGGTATATAAATTACTTACCCATGAAAAAGTTAATCTTCGTAATTCTAATAAATTTTCTAACCTCTGTACTTTATGCCCAATTAGAAGCTGACGGTGATGTACTTTTGTGTGGTAATGGAACTGTTGTATTAACTGCTAACTACCAACCTCAATCTATAGGCACAAGTGACTACACTTTAGAAGAAATTCCATTAAATATGGATCCACAAAATACCGGCACTGACTTGACCGGCTTAACAGATGATATCTTTTCAGGTGTCATTGATATTGGTTTCGACTTTTGTTTTTATGAAAATATTTATGATCAACTTCTGATTTCCACTAATAACTATTTGTCTTTTGATCTTACTGAAGCCAACCTCTATTCCCCTTGGAATACTTTCGAAATTCCAAGTGTTGCTCCTCCTGGCGATGTCATCAACGCTGTAATGGGTCCATGGATGGACTTGAATCCAAACAATGGGGGTAATTTGTACTACAACGTATATGGGATAGCACCTTTCAGACGATTCGTAGTATCATTTGAAGACTTTGGATATTATGGAAGTGATTGTGTAGGTTTACAATACAGTGGCCAAATTAAACTATTTGAAACGACCAATGTTATTGAAGTTCATATTCAAAACCAGCCCTTGTGTACTGGTTGGAACAACGGTGAATCCGTGCTTGGGATAGTGAATGAAGACGAAACACAATTTTTAATTGCTCCTGGCTGGAACAATACCCAAATGACAGCCAACTCACAAGGGTATCGGTTCGTTCCCTCAGGTAGTGGTATTGCTAACTTGACATGGACCGACGCTAATGGCGATACCGTCGGATTTGGTAATCAAGTGTCTGTTTCTCCCTTATCAACGACGACTTATACTGTCACCGCACAAGAATGTCCTAACGATTTGTCGGATAATGTGACTGTAACGGTTTCACCACCAATAACTATTCAAGAAATAGTAGATGACAATCTCTGTCCAGGTGAATTTTGGGGGAGTATTGAAATCACGACTAGTGGAGGAACATTACCTTACTCATACTCATGGACCTCTCAATCTGGTTTATTTAATTCTAATAATGAGGATATATATAACCTTAACCCTGACACCTACTTTTTGACGATTGAAGACCAAGTTGGTTGTGAAACTTCTTTTGGGCCTTATCAAATATCACCCATTGTACTACCCATTGAAATACAAGCAAATATAACAAACCCCAGTTGTGAGGGATTTGATGACGGAAGTGTCGTAGTTACAGTAACTGGAGGAACACCGATCTACACATATACTTGGACTAGTGACAACCCCATTGTTGGAAATGGGACACCTATCCTTTCTAATTTATTGGCAGGAAGTTAACATCCTGTCTCTTATACACATCTGACGCTCCCGACGAATAGAGAGGTGTAGATCTC
>CAXDOW010000063.1:0-11555 GCA_963991165.1 uncultured Flavobacteriales bacterium
CGACATTTCTGCCTGTCTCGTGGGCTCGGAGATGTGTATAAGAGACAGTTATCAATGAACCACAAATCGATACTTTAATCTCAGTCAAAGATAACACCCATCTCAGTTGGCGAAAAGAAGACGATAAGTTCATTCCCAATTATGAAAAACGTGTCAATCGACAAAGCCTACCAAATGAATACACTGAAACGGGTGGCTTTCTTATTACAAAATCAGAATGTATTTCTGAATCAAACCGAATTGGAAAAAATGTATCCTTGTCAATTCTAGATAAGGGAGAAGATATCGATATTGACACTTACGAAGACTGGAACCTGTGTGAATATTACCTTTCAAAGAAGAAAATTTTATTTGTAGTAGTTGGTAATCAAACACTTGGATTGGGTCACGTTTACAATACACTCATCGTTGCAAATGATATACTCAATCATAGCATAGAATTTTTAGTTACTAAGGATAGTGAACTAGCATACCAAAAAATAACATCGTTTAACTACCCTTGCTATGTTCAAGAATCTGACAATATTATTGAAGATATCAAAAAAAGACAAGCGGACTTAGTTATCAATGATATATTGGACACCACCACTTCCTATATGCAGGAACTAAAATCGTTGAACATCAATATTATAAACTTTGAAGATTTAGGAAATGGAGCTCACTTAGCCGATGTCGTCATCAATGCGATATACCCAGAAAAAAAGAAAGTTTCTAATCATTTCTATGGTCAAGATTACTTTATTTTAAGAGATGAGTTTTTTTATTTCAAAAATGAAAAAGAAATCAAATCTGTTAAAGAAATTCTTATCACTTTTGGAGGAGTTGACCCCAATAACTACACAAAAAAAGTACTTGCATCAATATATGATTATTGCCTTGAAAACAACATAAAAATTAATGTGATTGCTGGTTTTGGTTACCAAAATTACGACTCACTCAGTCTATTTTCTGAAATCAATATTCACACCAATATACCTAACATTTCTGATTATATGTACCAATGTGATTTAATTTTCACTTCGGCTGGCAGAACAGTTTACGAAATTGCAAGTATCGGTACGCCAGCCATTGTTTTATCACAAAATCAAAGAGAAACCACTCATTTTTTTGCCAGTTCTGATTTTGGATTTCTAAATTTAGGATTGGGCTTTGAAGTCGAAAATAGTGCAATCTTAAATTCCTTTACGTCACTTGTAAACAATGAAGTTAAGCGCAAGGAAATGAGTGAAAAAATGAAACAAAATCGCTTGAAAGATGGAAGAAAAACAGTCAAAAACATAATACAAAATGTGCTATGAAGTTAAGTGAGATTATAAAAAGTAAACCAAATAAACCAATTATCAACCCATATATCATTGCTGAAGCTGGTGTTAACCACGAAGGTTCAATGGACATTGCTAAGCGATTGGTTGAAGAAGCAAAAGAAGGAGGTGCCAACGCCATAAAATTTCAATCCTACAAAGCAGAAACACTAGCTTCAAAAGACTCCCCTGCTTATTGGGACATGAGCAAAGAACCAACACCCTCTCAATACGAACTGTTTAAAAAGCATGATAGTTTTTGGAAGGAAGAAATGCAAGAATTAAAAAATTATTGTGACCTTATAGGAATAGAATTTTTGAGTACACCATTTGATATTGAATCAGCCACCTTTCTCAATAACATGATGGACGTTTTTAAAATTTCATCATCCGATATTACCAATAAACCATTTATTGAGTTTATGTGTGGCTTTGGAAAACCAATATTGCTATCCACGGGTGCAAGTGACCTACAAGAAATCAATGATGCCGTAAACTGGATAAAAGCATATAATTTGCCCCTATCTCTAATGCATTGTGTACTCAATTATCCTACCCCCGATAAAAATGCAAACCTAGGAATGATATTAGGCTTAAAAGAAGCTTTTCCCAATTTAATAATTGGGTATTCTGACCACACTTTACCAAAGGATATGAAAGTATGTGAAATGGCCAGTTTGCTTGGATCGAGGATTATAGAGAAACATTTCACTCATGATAAAAGCCTTCCAGGTAACGATCATTACCACGCTATGGATATGAATGATTTAAAAGTTTTCAAATCGAATATGAAACGAACCCTAGAACTACTCGGTGAGTTTGAGGTTAAGTCAATTGCAGATGAAGAAAAGTCACGACAAAATGCACGACGAAGTTTAGTGGCCTCCAAACATATTTCAAAAGGACAAATTATAACTAAAGATGATTTAACCTTCAAGCGACCCGCCCATGGCATTAGTCCAAAATTTATTGATGATGTGATTGGTAAAACAGCCACAGTTGATATTTTTGAAGATACAGTTCTTAAAGAACAAATGATACGATGAAAGATCAATACGTTATTTTAACAGGAAGTAAAAATAATGCCGGCGATTTTTTAATAAAAAGTCGAGCTAATAACTTATTTTCTCAACTGAAACCCCAAACAAAACTCATAGATTTTAATGCTTGGGAACAGCTTGACAGCGAAAAATTAGAAATTGTTAATAGCTCCAAAGCTCTTATTCTCTTGGGTGGGCCTGCCCTACAAAAAAACATGTATCCAGGTATTTACCGTCTCTGTGATGACTTAGATTCTATTAAAGTCCCCATACTGACCATGGGAATAGGTTGGTATTCCAAACAAGGAGATTGGGAAAATACTCACAACTATTCACTATCCAAAAAAAGTATTCAACTTCTTAAAAAAATAGATTCATCGCCTTATAAATCAAGTGTTCGCGACTACCATACTCTCAATGTGTTACACCATTTGGGCATGAAAAATTTTGTGATGACAGCTTGTCCAGCGGTCTATCAAACTGATTTTTTTGACGAACCAATAACCCCTCCCAAACACATAAAAAAAATAGGTTTTTCATTAGGTGCATCAATTAAAACCTCCAAAAGGATGTTTAAACAAATGCAAGATGTATTGTTAACCCTAAAGGAAAATTTTGAAAACAGTCAAATTGAAACCGTTTTTCACCATTCTCCCTCAGAAAAATACATGAATAGTCCTGGATCCAATCGACATTTTTACAATATGCAAATGACATTTTTAAATTGGCTCAACAGTCAACACTTCGATTGGATTGATATCTCTGGAAGTGCTGAAAATCTTATGAATTATTACAATGATATAGACTTACATATTGGATACCGAGTTCATGCCCATATCTACATGAATAGTATATCTAAGCCCTCAGTATTACTAAACGAAGACGGAAGAGGAAAAGCACTAAAAGATGTTATAGGAGGTGTCACTTTAGATGCCATTCATTCCGTTAAAGAAAATAAACTGATAAAGTTAGCTCACTTGTTAGGTATTAATGTTGACGATACCAAAGAAGCTAAATTCCTATGCAGAGATCTTACCAATTCCATTAATTACAACCTTGAAATGGGAAATAAGTTTCAACAGAGTCGTTTTGAAATCAATAGACACTACATACAAATGAAAACTTTTATTTCAAACCTACCATAAATCAAATCACGTGATTGACTTTTTTAGAACCATAAGACTAAAGTTAGCGTTTTCAAATTCAAATGACATTAAGGACTTTTCGTTATTGTCAAAACACGCCAAAATTGCTCAGTGTGTATTTGATGAAGAAGTAATGGTTGCACCCTTTGCCTCTATCCAGAATAGTAAGATCGGAACTTTAACATCGATAGGACGAAATACAACTATCACACATTCTGAAATAGGAAAATATTGTGCCATTTCATGGAATTGCTCCATTAATGCTATACAACATCCAACCAACCGAATTAGTGTTAGTGCCTTCCCATATGTCCCTTATGTTGGTAATTTCGTTAAGGAACGAGACCAACACTATGAAAAAGTATATGTAAAAAATGATGTATGGATTGGAGCAAACAGCGTTATCATGCCTGGAGTAACTGTTGGAAATGGAGCTATTATTGGAGCAAATGCAGTGGTAACCAAAGATGTACCCGATTATGCTATAGTTGTCGGAATCCCCGCTAAGATTATAAAATATCGCTTTGACGATACAATAATTTCATCTTTACTAGAATTTAACTGGTGGGATCTTGATAAGACAATCATCAAAAATAACATCCATCTGTTTAAAGAAAATTTAAATCATGACTGCTTAGAAAAACTCAAAGCGATTTGCAATTACTAAAAAATTCATCAATATATCTAGGTAGTAGTATTTTAAATAAATCTATTCCGTTTTTACTGTTACCTATACTTACGGAATATCTAACAACTGAAGAGTTTGGAATACTATCCATCTTTCAACTTTTGATTACCTTTTATTCGGCATTTATTGGAATGGCAATTCATACCAATGTTTCAAAAAATTTTTATACTTATTCAAAGGATAAATTGTCAATACTCATTGGGAATATATTGATTATTCTATGTATTTCTACTCTATTGTTTTTTATACCAACCTACATTTTAAGTTTTTATAACGATAATTTCTTTTCCGTTCCCTCAAGATGGGTCAATGTTATTCCATTTGTTAGTCTTATGTTTATGATGAACACCATAAACTTGACGATTCTTAGAAATGAAGAAAAGTCAGCTCTATTTGGTGTCTTCGAAGTTAGCAATACTATCTTGAATATGGGTTTTTCAATTTTACTTCTAGTTGCCTTTAAATTTGGTTGGGAATCTCGTGCTTATGGAATTATAGCTGCTTACTTTATATTTTTCTTGGTGGCGTTAATCTACATGAAAAATAATGGCTATATAACTCTAAAAATAGATCGTCAAGAAATCAAAAATATCTTGGGCATCTCACTTCCACTCATACCGCATGCAGTAGGAGCAATTATCATTTCATTAAGTGATCGTTTCTTTATTGAAAAAATGATTGGTATAGAGATGGTGGGAATTTACTCTGTAGGGTATATGTTTGGCATGATTATTTTTGTATTTAGTGATGCCTTTATAAAAGCCTGGTCTCCTTGGTTCTACAATAAATTATCGAAGCCAACAGAAAAGGATAAAAAGAAAATTGTCAACTTCACTTACCTTTATGTATTAGCATTATTTGTGATGGCCTTTATTCTATCGTTTATTTCAAAAGTACTCATTGATATGTTTGTCGATGAGAAGTTTCTTGGTGCTGAACAATTTGTTATCTGGATTTCTATGGGATACGCCATTCATGGTGTATATAAAATTCTCTTCCCTTACCTCGTTGTTGTCAATAAAACGGCCTTTTTGGGTTTTAGTACCATGCTTACAGCACTCATTAATTTGATGCTCAATTATATTTTCATTGACTACTATGGAGCTCTTGGTGCAACCTATGCCACAGCGTTATCCTATGGAATAAGCACTACCTTAGTATTTTGGTATCAAAACAAAACGTATGCTATGCCGTGGTTGTATTTTATAAGAAAAAGTTAGCACGATTCTTTTCTTTCGAAAGCATCAATAAAGGAATCAGTTGTGAGGTTATAAATAATTACATCGTATTTTTTTGAAAAAGTATCTATATCATGATACCCTTTAAAGGAAAGATAAAACTTATGTAGAATTTCATGTAGCTTCCTAGCTTCTAGCCCTTTTAAATCTTTACGCATTGGTTTCGCTGTTGACGTTTTTTCATCATAAAAATGTTTTTGATTTAAAAGAGCCTCGTTATTATTGGACACAGCTATATCTTTTAGCCATGAATGATCGGCTCCAAATAAATAGATCGACTTATAATTTTCATTGATTCCTATTATTATGGAAGGAATAAGTACGTTGTGAGGTCGTGGCAATCCAACGTTATACCTCCAAAAAAAATACCTAAATAAACCTTCTATTGGAGTTTTGTTAAAAAATCGAAGCTTGATATTGGTATTTTTTTTCAAAAGAGATATCCACTGTTCAGAGCGTAAAGCAGCACTATTTAAGTAAAGGGTCATTGGCCATTTAGTTTTAGAATAAATGGCTTGTAATAATTGAACACTTTTTGTTTTTAACTCTTCTATAGCGTTATCTTGAAAAAGTTCGGGAGCCCCAACGCAATAAAAAGAGGGCTTAATTTGTTCAAAAAGATCATTCTCAGCAAAGTGATTTACAACTAAAAAATCATACTGATTGAAATCTTCCGTTTTATGTTTCAAATCATTTGTTAGCGATGGCCCATTACCCAAGATTAACAGTTGCTTATTTCTTTTTTCTCTAGATGGTAAGTAAACAATAGATGGTTTAGTAAATACACCTATCCTCAATAAGGAAATTAAAAAATCAAATAGCGATTGAAAAAAAAATTGAATGCTAACTAGAAGTTTCATCCTTTTCTTTTAAGTTCTCTATAAGCTACAAAGATGAGTAGTATTACTAACAGACTTGAACTAGCTAAAGAAATGCGTTCTCCAGTATAGTAACTAGAAGGTTCAAACTTAAACTCAATGGTATGTTTTCCGCTAGGAACTTCAAGACCTCTAAGAACATAATTTGTTCGTACATGAGGCACTAGTTCACCATCTATGTATGCGTTCCACCCTTTATCGTAAAATATTTCTGAAAAAACAGCAAATTGATTAGAAGAAGTTACAGACTCATAAACAAGATGATTGGGCTTGTATGAAGTCAAAATAATTGATGCCGTAGAATCGATGGAAATTGCTTTGGGTGTTTCATACCTTATATCAACAACAGCTTGATTAGAAGTGTTGATTTCACCCAGCAATTGTATTTCATCATCAGAATTTTCAGCTTTTATAATTTCAGAGATAAACCATGCATTACCCAGAGCATTGGTGTTAAGTTGAGCGACAGGGCCATTTTGACTATTAACAACAAAGTATTTTGCATTTAACATATTCAATACGTTCATATTTCCTTTGGAAATATGGAAGTCAATTAACTCTTGATAGCGTCTTAACTTAGCACCATGATAGCCCCCTATTGATTTGTGAAAATACGAGGTTGAAGCGTCATTAAACGGACTAACAGTAGTGTTATATACTCTAAAATTAGGATCATTATCTGTTAAAATCTGATTGTCGGCTGGAGTGGCTTTAAACGGTTGGTCAATAACCCTCTTAGCTTTAAAGTTTTCATTGTTCAAATAGCGCTTATTAATGGGCCACATATCAAATAAAATAAGCGAACCTAGTATTAATATAAATGGCGTCTTTTGTAACTTTTTGGTTAGAAAAAACCAAATTGATCCAGCCCCTAAAGTAATGAATACAAAGGAACGAAAAGCATCGGCTTTCAATAGTGATAATCGATCTTGTTCTAAGGTATTTCTCAATGCTTCATTATAACTAGCATCATTTAATCCTATGAAATCAAAAAACATACCAGGTAATAAGGCAAAAAACAAACAGATACTAGCTGTAATACCAAACGCATATTTTAAGGATTTAACACCCTTTTCAGTTTTTCCATCATTTATTAATTGATTCAATGCCAAAATACCAAAAAATGGAATTAATAATTCGACGATAACCAAGGTTGTAGAAACAGCTCTAAACTTATTATAGCCAGGAATATAGTCTAAGAAAAAGTCCGTCAATGGCATAAAGTTCTTACCCCAACTTAATGCTAACATTAAAAGAAAAACAGTTAGCACCCACCATCTTAAATATCCCTTTAATAAAAAAAGACCTAGAACAAATAAAAAGCAGGCAATCGCCCCAGCATAAACGGGGCCAGAGGTAAATGGCTGAGAGCCCCAATAAAGAGGTAATTTTTTGATGATTTGTTTAGCTTGATTGGCTTGTCCGCTGTTTCTAAATAGCTTGTATGTTTCAGAATCTGTAGTTAATGCTCCAGCAGAAGAACCACCATGAAAATTTGGAATTAAAAGAGTGAATGATTCGGCTTTACCATAGCTCCAGGCTGTGGCATAATCTTTATCTAAACCACTTGTCTTTACTTCTTTTTTTGAACTTAACTCTGATTGACCGCGAATACTTTCATTACCATACTCTAATGTAGTTAACAACCTGCTTGAACTAGTGAGCGAACCTAATACACCAGCGAATAGTAAACAACCTACTTGTTTTAAAAACAGTGGAATTGTTTTTTCTTTTATAGATTTTATAAGGTAAACCAGTCCAATAACAAACAATAGGATGACTAAGTAATAGGTAATCTGAAAATGGTTGGCATTTATCATCAATGCCGTAAACATTGCACTTAGTGCAGCACCCTGAATAAGTTTTCCTCTAAAGACCATTAACACCGAAGCTAATACTGGTGCCAAATAACCAATGGCATGGGCTTTTGTATTGTGACCTGCCTCCAAAATGATGAAAAAATAGGAAGAAAAAGCAAATGCTAGTGCACCAATAATGGCAAGCTTAAAATCGACCCTTAGTGTGACTAATAAAAAGTAAAATCCTAGTAAGTATAAAAACACCAAACTGATGGGATGAGGAAGATATAATTGAAAAATTCGATAGAACTTTTTAACTAAATTACCTTCACCCTCGACAGAAATTTGATAGGCAGGCATACCACCAAACATAGAGTTTGTCCATAAGGGTTCTTCGTCAAACTGTTGCCTATGATCAACAATTTCTTTGGACATTCCTTTGTATTGAAGATTGTCATTTTGATAGATTTTTTTTCCCTCCAAAACTGGCGAAAAATAAACCACAGAAACTAAAACAAAAATGGCAACTGCATAGAGGTGAGGAAGACTCTTCTTCCAATCAAAAATTTTCATAATTAAGATGGTTTTTGGTTGTCATCTATTTCTTCAAAATCTACATATTCACCAACATTAGAAGTGGTGGATTTCTTTCTAGATGCTGAATCTTTTTCAATGGTTACTTCTCCTTCTTGCTTCCTAGGTTTTTGAGGATTCATGTTTCGCTGTGTTTTACGTATAAAACTTCTTAGAAAAAAAGGAAATAAAAAACGTAATAAAAATCGAATGGAATAATAAACGACAAGAAAAATTAAAATACTTTTAACTAGTCCTGCCATGATTAACGACTTAAATAGAGACTTCTTTCAGAATACACTTTTCTAAAAAACGGATCTTTTAAATCATCAATAAAGTGAATGGCTTCACCTGTAGATTTCATTTCAGGACCTAGTTCTTTATTTACATTTGGAAATTTATTGAAGGAGAAAACAGGTACTTTAATAGCAAAACCTTTTTGATAAGGATTAAACTCAAAGTCACTAATTTTCTTTTCACCTAACATGATTTTAGTAGCATAATTGACATAGGGCTCTCGATATGCTTTGGCTATAAATGGCACTGTTCTAGACGCTCTAGGGTTAGCTTCAATGACATAGACGACTTCGTCTTTAATGGCAAACTGAATATTTATTAGTCCTACCGTTTTCAATGCTAATGCTATTTTATGAGTAATATCAACCATCTGCTGTCTAACATTGTCACTCAAGTCAAATGTTGGCAACACAGCATTAGAATCTCCAGAGTGAATACCACATGGCTCTATATGCTCCATGATACCAATAATATGAACATGTTCACCATCGCAAATAGCATCCGCTTCGGCCTCAATAGCATTATCTAAATAGTGGTCGAGTAATACTCTATTACCTGGGATGTCTTTCAATAAATTGACTACATGATGCTCAAGTTCCGTTTCGTTGATGACAATTTTCATGCCCTGACCTCCAAGAACATAAGAAGGTCTAACAAGAATAGGGAATTTTAGATTATTGGCTAATTTAAGAGCTTCCTCAGCTGTTTCAATAACCCCAAATTCTGGAAAAGGAACATTATTATCTCTCAACAAAGTAGAAAATCGTCCCCTATCCTCTGCCAAATCAAGTGCTTTAAAACTAGTTCCAATAATTTTAATGCCGTGTCGATCTAGTTTTTCGGCTAACTTCAATGCTGTTTGACCGCCTAATTGAACAATGACACCATCGGGCTTTTCATGCTTGATGATATCGTAAATATGTTCCCAAAAAACAGGCTCAAAATAGAGTTTATCTGAAGTATCAAAATCTGTAGATACCGTCTCTGGATTACAATTAATCATTATGGTTTCGTAATCACATTCTTTGGCTGCCAACACTCCATGAACACAACAATAGTCAAACTCAATGCCTTGACCAATTCGGTTTGGACCAGAGCCAAGTACCATTATTTTTTTCTTGTCAGAACGGATACTTTCATTTTCAGACATGATGGCACCATTGGAAAGCTGCATTTGTGATTCAAAAGTAGAATAGTAATAGGGTGTTTGGGCTTCAAACTCAGCGGCACATGTGTCAACTAGCTTGTAAACTCTGTTTATTCCTAAATCTGTTCGTTTGTTATGGACTTCACTTTCCATACAACGCAGTAGATGGGCTATTTGTCTATCTGCATAGCCCTTCATTTTTGCTTCAAGTAACATTTCTTTGGGAATGTTATCTATATGGTATTTCTCTATTTCAAACTCTAGAGCAACTAATTCTTCTATTTGTTTCAAAAACCAATAGTCCATTTTGGTCACTTCATGAACGGTCTTTAGAGATATGCCAAGTCGAATTGCATCATAAATTCTGAATACTCGATCGCTACTAGCATATTTCATGGCATGAAGGATATCATCTTGCGATGTCCAATTTTTCCCATCTGCTCCCAAGCCATTTCTATTGATTTCTAAGGATTGACAGGCCTTTTGGAGGGCTTCCTGAAATGATCGGCCAATTCCCATGACCTCTCCTACCGATTTCATTTGAAGGCCTAAAATTTTGTCAGCCCCATCAAATTTTTCAAAATTCCATCTAGGTATTTTAACAATCACGTAATCCAGTGTTGGTTCAAAATATGCCGATGTGGATTTTGTAATTTGGTTATCTAGTTCATCCAAAGTGTAGCCAATGGCTAACTTGGAGGCAATTTTAGCTATGGGGTAGCCCGTTGCTTTGGACGCAAGTGCAGAAGAACGGGATACACGTGGGTTTATTTCGATGGCAATAATATCTTCTTTGGTATCGGGTGATACAGCAAACTGCACGTTACATCCTCCTGCAAAATCGCCAATTGCTCTCATCATGCTTATGGCCATGTCCCTCATTCTTTGATATGTGGTGTCCGATAAAGTCATCGAAGGAGCTACCGTAATGGAATCCCCTGTGTGGATTCCCATAGGATCCATATTTTCTATTGAGCAAATGATAATGACGTTATCATTGTTATCTCTTAACAGCTCCAACTCGTATTCTTTCCATCCGACTAAGGCCTTATCGATGATTACTTCGTGTATGGGCGAAGCAGCCATTCCTCGTTTTAGTAAATGATCAAAATCAGCAGCCTCATGAACAAAAGAGGCACCACTTCCACCAAGAGTAAAAGAGGGTCTAATGCATAAGGGAAAACCAAATTTTTGAGCTATTTCTTTTCCTTCCAAGTACGAAGTGGCTGTTTGTGAAGGAGCACATGAAATATTGATGCGCTTCATCAATTGCTTGAATTCTTCTCTATCTTCTGTGATGTTGATGGCATCAATATCTACACCAATAATTCGAACGTTGTGTTTTTTCCAAACCCCTTTCTCATCGGCGTCTATACAAAGATTGAGTGCCGTTTGACCTCCCATAGTTGGAAGTACAGCGTCAATGTTTCGTTTGACTAGTATTTCCTC
>CAXDOW010000064.1:0-11288 GCA_963991165.1 uncultured Flavobacteriales bacterium
CTTTTCTGAAAACAAATTCGCCAGGAGTTAGTAATGCAGGAACAGTGTCTTTGCTGGAAATGTTTCCGCCTCGGGCAAGTTTTTGAATAGCTATGCCGCTTTTAATAGCTTTACTATATGTACTAGCTAAATTTTCAGGATTAAGTTTATTTTTAAATTCGTTAGGAAATTTTGCATTTGGAGCGAAGAGCTGATCAAATCCAGCCCTTAACGCATCATCAGGTTCAAAATCAAATAACTCGCCACTTATCGAGCTTGCCTCTTTGCCCGTTGCTCTACGAACAAAAGCTTCAAACAAACTGCCTTTAACAGACTCTACCAGCCCAGGTTCTATCAACCTGCCTAGGGTAACATTGTCACTACCACCACCAAGGGGGGTGGGGAATTTATTTACAGCATCAGTAAATACTTGTGGTATATCTTGGTTTATTGTGTCATCAAAAATTCCACTTGCTTCACGAGAAAATGTCGAAGCCAACCCTCCGCTAGCAACAATTTTAGCAGCCTTTGGAAAAGCCCCCTTCACTAATAGTTTATTGTTTCGAAGGATTCTTCTTAAGCCTGTAACATCCTTGATGTTTTCTTTTACTTTTGATTTCGCTATACCAGTAGCAGCGGCGGCCATTTCCAATTCGCTATTGCTTGTAAGTTTTTTGCCTCCAGACTCTTTTAGTAGATCAGCAAGGGAGTTTTTTTGTCTAGTTGTTGTGGAGCCTATTTTTCCACGTTTTAACTGCTCGCCACTTAGATTTATGGATCTGGCAAGTGCATCTTGAGCTTTAGTGTCTAAACTCGAAACTAGAGCCTCCTGACCTGCGAGAGATCCTGTGTATCCCTTTGGAGTAGATAAGCCAAACTCACCTTGAATGTCAGCAACAACTGGACCGCCATTATTGTACCTAGCAAGATTTTCAGCACCAATCTTTTCAACACTTTTCTTTCTGATGACAAACTCACCAGGAGTAAGCATAGCTGGAACAGTGTCGCGATTTCCGCTACCAGGAACCATTCCTCCACTGTTAAATCCTAAAACGGGTCCACCCGTACTAAATTTACTAGCTCTAAATCCACTGTTGGCACCAGTGATTCCTTGTAAAATTCCAGCACCAAGTTGTCCTAGCTTAGCCGCTGCTAACATACTAAGTATTGGAAGAAGAGGTTCCAAACCTTCAGCCATTTGGATCGCCGCATTGGCAATTTTTACAAACCCTTTAGCAACACTGTTGACTTCGTCGCTAAATGTAAACTTTTTAATTAGTTCATCGAATCTTTGACGTGTAATTTTTAATTGATTTGCAAACGATTTTTGACCTATTTCTGCATCTTTAGTAACAGAACCGTTAGCTTTGTTTGCTACTGCTAAAGCTTCTAACGCCACCTTATTTTGAGTAATTAACGGAATTACTTTATTTATCTGACGGAACCCACCAATCTCTTCAGAAATAGCAGCATATTTATAGTTTTTAGGATCTAGACCTGCCAAACCTTCGGATATTCTTTGTATGGCTTGAAAACCTCCGACGAAGTTACCCTCTAAGTCTTGCAGCTGGATACCAAGTTCTTTTAATGCGTCCACTGTTTCTTGACGCTGAATTCTTGTAAAGATTGTTTTCAAACCTGTGGAAATAGTGTCAGCACTTTCACGAGTCGTCGCACGAACACTGGTCATCAATGCAATCAATTCGTTAACCTCACCACCAGTACTAGCGAAAACACCACCCACTTTACGAATGGCCGTAACAAGGTCGTCAGACTCAATAGCAAAATTCTTAGACACTTCGTTAATAGCGTCAAAAGTATTTTCTAAAAATTTAACGGAGCTACCAGTTTTTTGTGCCTGTGACTCGAACTGTCGAAGGACAGCAATAGCAGCTTCTGTGGTATTTCCAATGTCGCCAAAGGTAGCTGCCAGGGTTGTTTTTGCTAGGATATCTAAAGATTTTTTCGCTTCATTTGCACTAAATCCAGCCTGAAGCAAAGTACGAGAAACTTTAATAAGTTCGTTAGAGCTTGTACCAAATGTTGTTGATAACCTAGCCACTTCCCTAGACAAGTCAGTTAGTTGATTGACAGTTTTTCCAGTGACTTGAGATATTTTAACTAATTCATTTTCAAACGCTACAGCATTTTTTATAGACCTGACGAATGCGTTCGATAAGGCAAGAACAGAGCCCGTAGCAATTGTGATAACACTAAATCTTCGCCCAGCTTCTCTGAGTTGTGCATTAAGTTGACCTGTTGATTTCGCAGCATTTTGAGTGTTTTTACTAAGGCTTTGCATTTGCTTATTTGCATTAGCAAGAGACTTAGCGTTGGTTTGAATATTAACCTGGACATTTCCAAGAGGTTGTAGTTGTTTTTTAACCTGTTGGACTACTTGAGCCACATTTCCTTTGTTTGCCTGTATTTGCAACTGTGCCGTCAGATTAAATCGCTGTGCCATTTTTGCCTTCTTTTATTCTTTTTTTATGCGAATATTATCAACATCTAGTCCTATACTTAGATACACAATTTACAGGTGCATGAGTCTTTTCTTTGTAAAAAAAACCCCTTTTGGAAAAGTTAAAAAAGCGAGGTGCTATTGCACACCTCGCAGATTCAAAGATTAATATTAACCTTCAGAAGACTTTTTCCTAGTTGTCCGTTTTGGTTTAGCTTTTGGCTTTTCGGCTACCAAGTCTTCTTCGCTGAGAGCTTCCTCTTTTTTAGCAGAAACGATTGGCTTGCCGTTCTCGTCGAGAAATGGCTTTCTTTCAACCTTGTCTTTAGTGTGCCATGAAACGTCGCCGTCTTCATCTACAACCTCTACGACCTCTTCGCCGTCCTTGTTTACAAAGTAGCGAGCTTCTGCATCCTGTTCTTTTTGGGCTTTTTCTGTACGATAAGCAACAAATCGCCCATCTTCATCTACTAATCGCCCATCAACATCAACCAGATGACCGTCGTTGTTTACAAGTCTTAAATCTTCATCAACGAAGTCAAATTCCTTCAGGAACTTATTTTCTGCCAGCTTGTTGTCATAATCTGGATCTAAACCATAAATCATTTGTGCAAGTTCAGAACTAGCCTCAACAACCCACGGCTGATCAACGCTCGCGTCGTAATCTGCTTGGCTTTGAAAGTAGGGTTTCTTGGTATTTGGGTTCAGCATGCAAAGTCGAACCAACTCACTAAACCGGGCATTATCAGCCTGCCCCTCTACAGAGTTTTGATCAAGCTGATTTCTTTCTGCCAAAAACTCTCGAAACTCAAAACGAAGCGTGCGAAGCTCTAGTGCAATTTGCTTTGCTTCTGAAAGAGGAATACCTCCAAGTCTTAGCATTTCTTCTTTAGCAGAAATTTCTTCAACAAACTTGTCATTTTTTTCCTGCTTTTCATCATTCCAAATGTCTTGATCTACAGCATAGTCTGAAAGCTTTTGTCGCAGCAAGGCTCCAGAATCAAGGGCTCTGCGGAATGCTTTGTTGTACTCAATTTGTGAGTCGCGATATTCTTGTTGACCAGGATACTTTAGCAATACGTTAACAGTGTTGCCTTCATTGTCCAAACCTTGAATTTGTTTTTGAGTTTCCATTTTTATTTCCCTTCTTTGTTTTCTTTTCTAATCTCAGGCACAACTGGAATGTTGATCTGATACATTTTCCGATTGATGTCGTAATTAGCAAATTCCGCTTCCAAATTTCTTATTTGAGTGTTGCCTCGGTCTAGTATATTTGCTCTAACTTCCTCATATATTTCTTTGAGTTGCTTTTGCTCGTCTGTAAGAGATGCCCCACTGTCTTCAAACCCCCACAAAAAACCTAATTGTTTTTCTATGGTGTCTAACGCACCAATCATAGTGGTTTGAACTTTCTTTTTGCACGCTTTAAATAAAGCATCCTTCGAAACTTCCTTTCTCCTTTCTTCTCTAATGTTTTTTAAATTAATTGATTTTTCCAAGAATCCTTTTGTGATTTTATCTTTCACAATTATTATCTCCTCTTTGTTGCTGCGATTCCTTGGTTAACTGCATTCATACGTCTTTCTTGTTTGACATCTGAAAGCTCCTTAAAGTTTAATTCGCCGTTTGCGTTCCTAATGTCGTTTTGCCTGTTGCCAATAATGTTTTTTGCATGTTCCGAATTTAGATCATATATTTCGCTCGCATCTTGTCTATTGCCAGCCATCAAAACAACTTCTTGAGATCCCGCGACCTTTGGCGATAGAGTTTCGTCAATTTCCTTAGCTTTCTTTTCTTTTTCGTATTTTTCATGTTGCACAATAAACCAACCATCTAAACAATCATCGTCTTCAATTACCGCATCGGCAGGCTGGTCGGGCGATGCGTAAACATTGTCATAAAGCTGACTGTATGAAATCAAAGATAATTGGTTAGAGTCTAGCTGTGTTGAGGGTTTGCCAAATACATCGCCTCTTTTTTTAGAAGAGTTCCACATCATCCTCCAGGGGTTTTCTCTTGCGACTTTTCTAAACTCTTCGGGCTGGATTGCACTTTCTGAATATGCATCCAATACATCGGTAACACCAACTTTATCAAAGTTATAAAGCTCTCCATCTTTCGTTCTTGTTGTTTGCTCAATAATCCAACATCTTCGAGCAAATGTAGCAACACCAGAACATGTCAAGTGGTCCAGGCTTTTTCTTTTTGCTGACGTTTTAGCCAGTTTTTGTTCCATTGACCTTATGGTTCTTTTGATTCCTTTTAGCTCTTGCTTTTTAAAGAAGGATTTAAAAGCTTGAACCTTTAGCTTTTCTATATCCTTTGCTATTTTTTCGCACTCTCTGTCATCGTGCGGCGACCACAATTCATTTTCGACAAGTATATTAACAATATCTCTGTCTAAATAACAATCTGAAAAATAAGCTTTTTCTTTAGCTTTTTCAAATATCTCATAAGATTCTTCAAGAATGTCCGAGTCTGGCTCATGAACAAACAAAACAAGATCGCCCAGCCGTAGGCGTAGGCGACCCTGAATTATTCTGTTTAAAATCTTTTCGTAGTATATGTCATCCAAATCCTAAGTTCCTAAAATTATATACTAAGCAGAAGAGTCGTCAACCAAAAGCGAGTTAAAGTTACTGTAAGAGTAGCTAACTGTTGCATTTCCACCACCAGTGTCGCCACCAGAGTAGGAAACAGAACTCAACTTGTTCTTGGTTCCAAGGTTAAGAATTGTTCCAGCATCATCTTTAATGATGATTGTCTCACCTTGATTATTAGTGCCCTCGGTAAGGTTAATGTCAACTCCAGAAACACTCTTCAAGTCACCAGAAGTAGCAATAACTTCGAACTCAGAAGTAACCTCAATTGGGAAGGTTGCATACTTCGCGTAAGGTCCATATCTACCAAGTTCGTTAATGTTTTCCTGGCCAAAGTCAGCAGAAACAGCGATACTTTGAACGTGGAATGCTCCACCTTGATCGTTAGCCGCACCTGAACCGTCTCCAACTTGAGATTCTACAAGAACAGGAAGGGACGAACCAGCAACATTAACATTTCTACGACGAACAACACCAGAATTTGGAGCCTCGCTACCAGCAAATTCACCGTCTGTAGTGTCATCTGCAAACTTGCTGTTAGCAGTAGTCGCACCATCCAAAGAAACCTGATCATTCCAGAATCGGTCGTTACCAACCAAGGTTACAGATTCAGTGGCGTTTCCATCAACACTGTAGTTGTAAGAAACGGAAGAAACGTACATACCAGAGTTCCAGCAAACGTTCAATGGTACACCAGTAGCGTTCGATTGATCATCTGGAAAAATAGCAAGATAAACGTCGGATCGAGCCTTGGCAGCTGCGGCCAAGTCAGTCTTGCATGCACCGTCGGTTGCAAGATTGTAGATAAGCTTATCACCGTCGATTACCTTTTCCAAAGTAACTTCGATGTCTGCAACGTCTTCGATGTTTTCGTAAATTTCAAGCTGACCAATTTCGAAAACTTGCTCAAGTGTAAAATTGGAATTCATTCCAATGCTTTGCAAGCCCCGAACGATACTCGTTCCACCAGCAGATGGATCTCCACCCGTTGGAACAATAACAACAGCCTGACAGGCGTAATAGATTCTATCATTACGTGTCATATTGATTTTCTCCTATTATTTGTTTTTCTACCCTGGTAAAGGTTGTTATTATATACACAAAAAACAGCTAAAGTGGCCCAACTTCGGCTTTACATCGAGCAACACCCATGTAAAGGTCAGTAGATAACTGTGTAATATTGTCACCCCTTGTTTCATAAATAAAACACTTTCTAAAGGGATAATTTTCTACAAGGTGGGGATATAGACCGCTAGCTCTAGCGTGATCACGCAACTCTCTTTGTCTTCCATTTTCGAATGTAAAGGGAGATACCCCACTTTGTGCAACTTGTGTAGTATTGTATAAAGTTAAATTTCTATCGTTTTGTGCAACAATGGTGTCCATCAGGTTGACTGTCTCCCAGTGATTTTCACTCATTACGTAAAACAAAATATCGCTTCTAACCCATTGCCCACCACCAAGTTCGTAACCTTTGGTGTCCCTAGCTGGAACCACCTCAATAGCTACAGCGGGAGGCTGTATTCTGGACTGACCCAATCTTATCCAGTTCCCAGAGCCCTGAACTTGAAAGTTTTCTTCTGTTCTAAAAGAATTTTGTTGCAACTGCCTAAACCAAGATATACCCTCCGCCGGGACTACTTGAACACGTTTATGACTATAAGCTATTTGTACGTCACTGGATGTGCTTTGAGCAGAATCAAAAACAACACGGCCAAGTTGATAATCAACATAAAACGGCTTATCTACATTATCATTGGCGTAAAACGAACCATCTACAAAAACACCCGATATGCTAATAGGCTGTTCCGTTACGCCATCTATGTTGCCGTCACCTTCCCAAACCCAGTTTTGCCTGTATCCTTCCCAAACTTGGCCATCTGTATAGTTTGGGGTATCTACAAGTCTTAACTTGTGCCTGTCTCCACCATAGATGCCACTTTGAGGAATATCTATCGAATAAAATCCTCCAGCGTCCAACAAACCCCAATCGTAAAAACTTACGAAATTATCTAAAAGCATTTCAGACAGCGAGGAATCCAGAGACTTTTCAGTATATAGATTTAGTTTTGTATTGCTTCCTCCAGGCATTATAACATTCTCCTTATAATCTTTTCTACTTCTGGAGTGGTTTTTTCAATAGCTCTTGTAATAAAGTTATCATCTATAGTTCCAGAAAATGCACTATTAACTTTATAAGGAGCGAATTTTGTAGACATTTTGGCCTGCCCCGTTCTTGTATTGGGGAACGACCCAAACTCTACGCCATAGCCTGTAATAATGACAGCATCACCCAACGTCAACAACCAAGACAACCAAGGTAGTGAACCACCTATAATTGACTGATTTCCTTGTGGCAGGGTTAAAAGATTGTTAAAGTCGGAAGGCTGTATTGTTACGATCAAACCGCCTGAAAAGTTCGTTGGATTTACTTTAACCCATTCAACGTTTAAACTTTCGATAACTGCATTGATAATGGCGGCGGAAGGATCGCTATCTAGTCCAAATTCCAGTCTTAATGTGCCACTACTGCTTGAAAGAGAGTTTATTTCTGGACTCTTTTGTAACGCATTACGAAACACAGGCTTTAATTTGGTCTCAAGTTGTGCAACCTGAGGCTTTAAAGTTTTGTTAATTTCGTCAGCTAGAGCTTTCCTGATTTGTTTTTCTAGCTGTGCATTAGATTCCAAAAACTTGACGCTGGCCATTATTTCTGTGCCCTGCTCCAAAAGGTTACGACATACTTGGTGTTGTTTTGCTTGAAACCTTGAGGAAAAGAAATTCCTGCTTTTTCGTATTTAGCATTAGGGTCGTAATTCTCAATACCATCGTAAGACGGAATGAGGTATTTTGCCTTTTCTATTTTATCTAAATCCGCCATATAGGCAATGGTTTGAATAGACATATCTGGAATGTTTATCTCTGCACCAGTCTTAACCCAGCTTTTCTTATCCCAGTAAATTCTTAGTGTAATGCTATCGCTCGACTCTACGGACTTATACCCCTTTCCACCACAGTAAGGGCAAGGCATACCTCGCTCAAAGGGGTAGGGTCCACCAGCTTGATAGATACTTATGGAGCGATTACTTGTTCCCATTGTACTCATAATACAATTAGGACAGTCTTCTTTTTTTTCAGGGTAAACCAGCGTTGCAGATCTTGTAAACAACAAAATAGCTTCATTGTATACATCAAAGACGCCACTTGGAATGTTTATAGCCATTAAATAATCCTGTGT
The DNA here is from genome assembly GCA_963991165.1 of uncultured Flavobacteriales bacterium. Lineage (GTDB taxonomy): Bacteria > Bacteroidota > Bacteroidia > Flavobacteriales > UBA7312. The sequence continues at coordinate 8,279 of CAXDOW010000064.1, forward strand.
TTAGTTTCAGGTAGTTTAAATTCTTTAACCGTCAATATAATTTAATGACTAATAATAATTTATGTCATCATACCTTTCATATAGCGAAGAGTTGATTTCAGCAATTGGTTGATCGTCCGAGCTTGGCGGCGAAGGGTCTATTGTGTGTTTGGAATTTAGAACATCAGGTTCATCTAAAGCCCTCGCTCCATTAACCCCAACAATACCCCTTCCCCCCTGGGGTTGATCGTTTGCGTCGATTATTTTTTTACTGACTGTCATCACATTCTCCGTTATTTAAATTTTTATTTATTACGGTACGTCATTGACTATGTCCGCTGCGGTCATATTATACTGAACAAAATGAGCAGTTCCTACATTGTCTTGAATAGTAGGATAAGTGTCACCGTCACCCATTCGCCACCAGTGAGAGGGAGACGTTGTAAGTTGCGATAAATCGTGCGTACTTCCGCTGTTATATATATCTGAAACGTTAGCGGTCTGATCAGACCCCCAAATAGCCAACTCTTCTACTTTAGAATTATCTTGCAAATAATTACCAGCAGCAAGGCGTCCCACCCTCAGGTTCTGCCCGCTAATTGCACCCGACCATCCGTAGTTGGAATGACTATTATTAAGCGTTTGAGATACCCCATTTATGAATATTTCAAATCTGCTATAGTAGTCTGAAACATCGGCAGAAGAGGCTCCTGTTGTACCTCCATCATAAGTTACCACTATATGCTTCCAGGTGTTTGGAGGCATGCTGTCATTAGGGGTAGTTACTTGTATGTAATTATTGTTACTTCCGTATCTTAATCGTAGTTTATCCGTACCTCCAACGAACCGAAGCTCCATGTACCCACCATTGGTTACATCGTTCGACCCATAATAGAATATAGTCTGACCGCTGGAATTTGTTGACGATTTAAACCAAAGAGCTATGGTCCAAGCGTCTCCACTGCCAGCACCGTTTCCAGATCTACCAAGCTCAGCATCGAGCAGTGCAGCATTGGCACCCAAATAATCAAGGTTGTTGAATTGGATACTTTTCGTATTTGAGAAAGGAGGGTTACTAACTATTATATCTATATCTTGCGAATCTTGTCCGAAATAATTTATGGCAGTTGCTGTGACGGTATATGTTCCAACAGATAAAGTAGAACCACCTATTATTTTACGAATATTTCCATCCACAGAAGCGACACCCGAAGGCAAATTTGACCATTCGTATGCAACCCCGTTAGAAGCTACTAGTTCATAATTTAGAGTATCTCCCTGATTAATGTTAACAGAGGTGCTGGAAGTTATCACAGGAGCACTCCCCAAGGCTCCTCCAGAATGTACAAATAGTGCATTTAATTCGTTAACCGCTGTTGCCAAAACAGAGTCTACAGCTACACCATTTATGCTGGCATTCGCAACTTCTAAATCTCTAAATATGATAGCCGATCCAGTGTGTTGAAGTATGTTTATTTTTCCTTCATCGTTACCAGCGGCTCTAATGGAGTTAACAGCGTAAGCGTCTCCATTATCTAGTAAAACCGTAGTCTCCGTAGGATCTAAAGAAAAATCTAAAGTGTCATCACTTGACAAAATAAACTGACCTGTATTGCTAGAAACATTGCACTGGTCTGTTATATATGCAGAACATTCTGTTGCAGTAGCAAAGGAATTATTGTCAGCATCTCTAAATTCAGTGTATGGTATTTGATAAAATTCATACACCTCCTGCCCCTCTGTAACAGTTCTGATGTCGTTTTTTACATTGATAAGATTCGCATCCGAACTGTCAATTTCACCAGAAAGACATGCATTAAAATAAACGGGATTGGTGCTACCTACAAAGTTTACGCAGTTCCCAGCACTATTTCTTACTATTTTTATAGCCATGTTATCTTACAATCACTGATAGAGTTGTTAACGGTTGAATTTGTATGGGGTTATCTGCCCGAATTGCCAATAAAGCTCTAGCATTAACATCTTCCTGCGAGGCAAAATAAGCAGATATGATCGGACGGTTCAGAAATGTTCGCCCCACCGTGCCCGTGCCAAAAAACACAGGTTGACCAGCAAGTGCAAATGTAAAAGTGGGCGTACCGTCTGAAAGTCTTGTTTGCCATATAAGGCCCACTTCAAGTGTAGTGTTTGCTACTTGAGGCAAGGCATTAAAGTCAAATCTAATGAGTGCCAGATCTCCAGGTTTGCATTCAGAGAAATCAAAAGATCCATCAGCAGCAGTGTACTGCAAGTCGCCTGTTGTTACGGCATCACTATATGTGGATGCACTAAATGTAAAATCGAAAAGACTACTAATGCCTGGAGGCATATAACTGCCGCCAAAAAGGCCGACCCCTTCTGTGGCGGCTGGTGTAGGCTCCGTCCAGTAAGCAGAATCATTTGCCAATTGCCTCGCCGGATCAAAACCAAATCTATACCACGTTTGACTACTTGCCATTGCCGAAGTATAAGATACGTTAGACCCAACGTCTGAAGCTCCAGCAACACCAGTCGTCCTGTCCGTAAAACCACCCGTAAATTCGTAGCCACTGACACCAGGGCCAGTGTAGTAAGAAACGTCATTGTATCTAACTGACAAGCCTTGTGTTTTATCAGCAGAAGAAGCATCGGTGGAATGATTGCCATCTACTTGAGAAGGCGACGTTAAAGCTCTTGCACCAGCAACGGAAGTTAGTGCAGATCCAGAGCTGTACTCGTTACCGTTGATTATTTTTTGCAGGTAGGACATATCTTAACTCCTAATATCCAAAACTGTTGCTTTTAACAGACCAACTTCCTGGGCTGTAAGGGCCAAGAATAGCAGTTCCGATAGGTGTGCCACCGTCACCTTTTTCGTATTGGTATTTAGTTATGAGGCTTTCATATTTTGCACAAACATCTTTGTATAATGTTAAAAGACTACCACTAACACCACGAAGGTCAATGGCAGAAGGACCATCCTTGATAGAGATGGCATTGGCGGATTCAGTCTTAACCTCGCTGCCAATAAGAATACAAGCAGATTTGTAAA
>CAXDOW010000065.1:0-11268 GCA_963991165.1 uncultured Flavobacteriales bacterium
TCATCATAATCATGTACTGCGATTTCATCTGCAAATCTTGTAACTTTTTTTATTGCTTTCTCAAAGTCTGCATATGAATCATAATCTAACGGGTACAACCACCCGCCAACCATTCTGCCGTTGTTATATGCTTCCAGATTGGCAAAATAAACGCCGTGTTGTTCTGCTGTTTGTTTCTCTTTTAATGTTGCTTTACTCATTTGTTTACTCCCTTTAAAGTTTTAATTTCTGAACTTAAATCAACTGTTTCCTTGGTTAAATTAGATATTATGTTTAATAATTCATGAACACATAAATGGATTTCATTGGCACATTGATAACTTTCAGGTGTGCGGGGATTACTTTGCTGGTACTCCAAATATTCCAAGCTGGAATTAATTTGCTCTTGTATTTCTGCAAGACTATATTCCTCTTTACCTGTTCTGCTTATTGTCGTTAAATTCATTTGTTATCCTCCTAAAGATAAATGTTTTCTCATATGTCCGTATTGTCTCACAAGTTTTCTCTTCTTTGCAATACCCAGAACACAAAAAACATAGGGTTTTTTTAAAGAATGCTGTAAAATAAAGGGCTAAGAGGTAGAAAAAAAATATAAAAATGGAGCAAAAAACATCAAAAAAAGATAAAAAATTACCAATTAAAAGAGGTAGAAGGGTAATTTCTTTCAATACTGAAGAGTTAGAAAAATTAAAACATTTTGCCGGGCTTGGTTTAAATCAGTCTGAATTAGCGTCAGTAATGGGCATCTCAGAGAGTACCCTAAGACGCAGAAAAAAAGATTCTGAACTTTTTGAGAGGTATATGAGGGAAGGACAGACAAAAGCTGTGACAGACGTCGCCAACGCCTTGTATGTCAATGCAACACAGGAGAACAACATACAAGCCCAGATATTCTTTTTAAAAAATAGAGCAGATCATCTTTGGAAGGACAAACAAGAAACAGTTCACGCAACAATAAATCTTAATGACGTTTTATCTGGTGCTAAAGATAGAATTGACGGATATATGACAGATAGAAAGCAGCCAAAGATTATAAATGCTGTAGATACAACGTCTGAGGACATGAGCAATAAGGTAATTAACCAGATTAAAAAAAATAATAAATAATTTAGGGCGGTCAGCTGTTACCCTCTACCCCAAAAAGTTGACCAGATCGGGATTGCCCGTGAGCAAAAAAGCATAAATAAATGCTCCTTGTTGAAAAAACGCTCATACCCCCCCGATCATTTTTTGGCGGGGGTAGTATGCGTATAACGTATGAGATAATTTTTTTTATTTTTTGGAGAAACATGAAAGACATAAGAAACGAGGTAGCTAAGATATTTGCATTAGGTATTGTGTTTAACCTAGGTTTATATTTGGTTCTTATCAACCTATGAAGTACGGAGCAGAACAAGAACAAGCTTTGATGACTGAGATATGGTCGCCTTATATCAAAGATGATCCCTACAACTTTGTAAAGTTTATCTTTCCGTGGGGACAAGAGGACACCCCCCTTGCCGAATTTACAGGCCCAAGGAAGTGGCAAGAAAAAATTTTAAAAAAAATGACAACACACATCGCAAGGAACAATGGCAAAGTTGATCCAGAGATGTTTAGACTAGCAGTAGCATCAGGTCGTGGTATTGGTAAATCAGCATTAGTTTCATGGCTCATACTATGGATGCTATCAACAAGACTTGGCTCAACCATAATCGTAACTGCAAACACAGAACAACAGCTGCGTTCAAGAACATGGGCTGAATTAGGTAAGTGGCTAACTCTAGCAATCAATAATCATTGGTACACAAAAACAGCAACAGCAATAAAACCAGAATCTTGGTTTGAAGAAGCTCTCAAACGAGACTTAAAAATCGATACAGGTTATTACTATGCACAAGCACAGCTTTGGAGTGAAGAAAATCCAGATGCGTTTGCAGGTATCCATTCTAACTATGGCGTATGCCTAATAATGGATGAAGCATCAGGTATTCCAGCTCCTATATATTCTGTATCCGAGGGCTTCTTCTCCGAGCCAACCGAAAATCGTTTTTGGTTTACCTTCTCTAACCCAAGAAGAAACACAGGCCCATTCTATGAAAGCTTTACATCTAAGCGTAAGTTCTGGAATTTAGAACAAATAGATTCAAGAACAGTAGAAGGAACTGACCAAAATCTTTTCCAATCTATGATTGAACAATATGGTGAAGATTCAACAGTAGCAAGAGTAGAAGTTCTAGGCGAGTTTCCAAAAGCAGATGATGATGCAGTTATACCTATAGATTTAGCAAGAACAGCCATTGATAGAGATGTATCACTAACAGCTAGTGAACCAATCATTTGGGGATTAGATGTTGCACGTTTTGGTGGTGACAATTCTGCACTATGTATAAGACAAGGAAATACTGTTTTTGAAATTAAGACTTTTAAATCGATGGATTTAATGCAATTATGCGGTGCAATTAAAAATTTGTATGACGATGCAACTGCATTAGAAACTCCGCAAGAAATATTAGTAGATGTAATTGGTCTAGGTGCGGGAGTTGTAGATAGATTGGCTGAACAAAATTTACCAGTAAGAGGTATTAATGTAGCGGAAGCACCATCGACAAGAAAAAATTACTTGAACCTTAGAGCAGAACTTTGGTTCGCTGTAAAAGATTGGTTGGTGCAGCGTAACTGCCGACTTCCTAATGATGACGAGCTTGTTGCAGAATTAGCTGCACCCTCATACAAATATACCTCAACTGGAAAAATAAAAATAGAGTCCAAAGACGAAATGAAAAAAAGAGGAATCAAGTCACCAGACAAAGCAGATGCACTTGCATTAACCATGGCGAGTAGTGCTGCAAGTTTTAGTGGAGGAGAGAACTTTTTAGGGTATAATTTCAAGAAACCCTTAAAATCAAAAATATTTAGAGTAGGTTAATTTTTATGAAAGAAGATAAAGAAGCTATTTACGAAGATGGTTTAGCACAAGAAGAGTCTTACGATGTTGAGAAACTACAAGGTTGTCTCAAAAGTGAGATGGATGATGCTAAAGATTTCATAGACCAAATAGGCGAACAAAGAGCAGAAGCTACTGAATATTATTTAGGTAGTGAGCCAGACGGACAAAGCCAACTACAATCAGAATATGTATCAACCGATGTAAGAGATAGCGTACTCTTTATGCTTCCATCAATCATGCGTACTTTTTTTGGTACTAACAAAGTAGTAGAGTTTGTTCCTAAAAATCCAGAAGATATACCATTTGCAAAACAGCAAACAGAATACATTAACTACGTTATCCAACAAAAAAATTCAGGATTCAAAGTTTTATATGATGCATTTAAAGATGCACTTATTAGAAAAACAGGTTTTGTAAAAGCATACTGGGATGATTCTATTACAGCATCAACCCACGAATACACAAACATAACACCAGAAAGTTACCAAGCATTAATTCTTGATCCAAATGTAGAGGTCATCAAACAATCTATTGAAATGCAAAGCATAAGTTTAGTTGATCCAGAAACAGGCGAAGAAATAACACAAGAAACACCAGCAAGTTACGATGTAACTATAAGAAGAATTAAACCAAAAGACCAAGTGGTAATCGAAGCAGTACCACCCGAAGAAATTTTAATTTCAAGAAACGCAAGAGATTTAGAATCATCTCCTTATGTTGCACATCGTATGGTTAAAACTATCAGCGATTTAGTTGCTATGGGATACGACAAAGATGAAATGGAACAATATGCTGGTTCAGGAAATTATGTTGATGCAGAAAGCTACGATGAAGAACAAGCAAGAAATCCTTACGCTAATTTTTCAGGGGTAGATAGAGCAGACAATAACAGTAAAAACGTTTTATATGTAGAACACTACATTTTTTATGATTTAGATGGTGATGGCATAGATGAAAGGATTAGAGTATGCACAGTTGGAAATGGATTAAACATCGTTAATGCAACCTCATGGGATGATTTACCTATTACACTCTTCTGTCCCGATCCAGAGCCTCACACCTCCATTGGCTCATGTCCAGCCGATTACTTGATGCCTATTCAAGCAGCGAAATCTCAGATCATGCGAGATACACTTGATAGTCTAGGTCACGCCATCTTCCCACGAATGGGTATAGTAGAAGGACAAGTCAATATTGATGATGTTCTTAACACAGATATAGGACAACCAATCAGAATGAGAGCGCCCGGAATGGTACAACCTTTTGCAGTACCTTTTGTTGGTAAAGAAGCTTTCCCAGTTTTAGGATATTTAGACGAGGCAAAAGAAAATAGAACTGGCGTATCTAAAGCTAGTGCTGGACTAAATGCAGATGCATTACAAAGTTCTACAGCCCAAGCTGTATCAGCAACTATGTCTGGTGCGCAAGGTAGAATAGAACTTATTTGCAGACACTTTGCAGATGGTATGAAAGATTTATTTAAGCTAGTAAATGCCCTAGTCATTAAACACCAAGAACAACCAGACGTAATGAGACTCAACAATGAGTTCGTACCCGTTGATCCAAGATATTGGGATACAGACAAAGACATCTCAATTAATGTAGCTATCTCTAAATCAAGCGACCAAGAAAAGTTCCAAGTGCTTACATCTATAGCACAAAAGCAAGAACAAATTATGCAATTACTTGGCCCACAAAATCCATTGGTTGATTTACAGCAATATGCAAACACATTAACCAAAATGATTGAAATGGCTGGTTTCAAAGATGCACAATCATTCATCAATACACAAGTTCCGCCAATGCCACCACAACAACCACAAGATGCTAAACCATCACCAGAAGAAATGTTGGCACAAGCAGAAGCTATGAAAGCTCAAAACTTAGGACAAAAAGCTATCATAGATGCAGAAACAGATAGAATGAAAATCATCATGGAAGATGATAGACAAAGAGATGAAGCTGAAGCAGATATGAAACTAAAAATTGCTGAACTTCAAGCTAAGTATGGCGCACAAGTAAACGTAGCAGAAATTAATGCAATTATGGAAAGAGATAGAGAAGCTATGAGACAAATAGCTAAAGCTCAGTCTCAGGGAATGTTTACCAATGGAAGTGGAAACTCAGGGGTATAAATTATACGATCTTGAATTTCTTGACGGAGATTATGTTTACGTTGGTTCAGACATCAAAGCTAAAAACTTAGAGGAAGCAAAAAGAGTTGCTCTAGTATTTTTAAATATACCAGAAGATTCAGAACTCATATCTTCCCGTGAAACATGGATACATTAAATGGCGATAACATATAGAGGTGAAAGATTTGCTGGTTATAACAAACCTAAACGCACACCCGGAAAAAGAAAAAAATTTGCAGTTTTGGCTAAAGTTGGTAGCACTATAAAACTTATACGTTTTGGTGATCCCAACATGAAGATAAAAAAAGATCAGCCAAAAAGAAGGAAGTCGTTTCGTGCTAGGCACAAATGCGACACTAACCCCCCAAGTAAATTAACAGCAAGATATTGGTCTTGCAAAAAATGGTAAGGAGATAATTATGCCAAAAGGATTATATGCAAACATTAATGCTAGAAAGAAAAAAGGAATTAGTAGAAGTAAAAAGAAATCTACTATTACTAAAAAAGCATACGCTAATATGAAAGCTGGTTTCCCTAAGAAAAAGAAAAAGAAGTAGGTGTTTGAAAGATTATTAAATAAATTTTTAGCATGGTCGTTTCAACGACACGCCAATAAACTATTTTTAAAATCACTAAATGAAAACCAAAAAGCAAAAACCTAAAAAGCTAACTGTAAATTCTTTTGCAAAGTTAGATCAATTAATAAAACAAAGTAAAAATGATAGAAAAGCTAATACAACCAGTAACAAAAATACTAGATAAGTTCATACCAGATGCAGATGTAAAACAACAGATTGCACATGAACTTGCTACTATGTCTGAAAAGCATATTCACGAAATTGCTAAAGCACAAATAGAAGTAAATAAAGAAGAAGCAAAAGGCAACTGGTTTCAATCATCTTGGCGACCAGCAACAGCATGGGTTTGTGTGTTTGGCTTTGCTATTAATTTTCTTATCAGCCCATTAGCTGCTCCATTTGGTATTGATATACCACAAGCAGACACTTCAACAATGCTACCTGTTCTTATGGGTATGCTCGGACTTGGAGGACTTCGTAGTTATGAACGTGTAAAAGGCGTAGGTAAATAATGTCTGAACTAGGTAAAGTTGATGATAAATCATCTTTAAACATATCACTTTCATATCTAGCACAAATTATAGTTGCTATATCAGTAGCAGTTTGGGGATATGCAAACATCACAGAAAAAATAGATAAGAACGCACAAGAAACAAGAAACCTAAGAGCAAATCAAAACAATTACGTCTTTCCAGACATAAGAACATTAGAACAACAAGTCATAGCACTAGAAAAAGATATGCTAATTGCAAAGACTGAAATCGAATATTGTAAAAAGGAAATAGAAAAAAAATGAGTTGGGAAAATTTCACAGAAGAAGAGTTCTCTTGCAAACATTGTGGTAAAAATGGTATTTCACATGAACTAATAGATAAGTTACAATTACTAAGAAATGAGTTAGGTTTCCCATTCATTATTAGTTCTGGTTATAGATGTGAAGAACACCCAATAGAAGCTAAGAAGAATGTACCGGGAACTCATGCACAAGGCATAGCAGCTGATATTAAAGTAAGAGGCGATAAAGCATTACAAATAGTATCAAAAGCAAAAGAATTTGGTTTTACAGGTATTGGCGTAAATCAAAAAGGAAGTGGTAGATTTATACATTTAGACATTTCCGAGGGTAGTGAGAACAGACCAAGACCACATATTTGGAGTTATTAAATGGATATTAGTCCGATCTTATTTTGGAACGCAATCATTACATTGGTTTATCTACCAACTATTTACAGCATACGACAAAACGCACAAGCAATAGATCGATTAGAAGTTTTGGTAAATAAAACAAGAGAAGAAATACCAAAATACTATGTAACCAAACAAGACTTACACAAAGACATAGAAAGAATTTTTGATAGACTAGATAAACTAGATGAAAAAATTGATAAACTCATAGGTCAATAATATGCCAACCCAAGAAGAAATTTTAAAATCAAACGAAGCTGAATTAATTTTAAATTCAGAAACACTCCAAGAAGCTTTACAAAATCTAAAAGACGAATATATAAATCTATGGTTACTTTCTAAAGAAAGTGACATCGAAAAAAGAGAAAGTTTACACAAAGCAATTAAACTTTTACCAGAAGTTGAAAAACATTTAAGAATATTAGTAGAGAAGGGTAAGATAACGAAGTCACAGTTATCAAGATTGCACAAAGTTGTGTAAATTTATTTTAAGTATTGTTAAAATAAGCTAACTAATTTTTTTAGGAATAATTATGACCAACAACGCAAAGCCGATTGGTTTACAAACAAACTTAGAACAAGCAGAAAAGTCTTTTGAAAGTTTTTTGACTCCATCGGAACAAACAGAAAACCCAATAGAAGAAGAACCAACTGAAGAGTTAGTCAACGAAGAAGAAATCATCGAAGATGACGAACCCTTTGAAGAAGAACTTGAAGTTGAAGAAGAAGAAGATAGTCACGAAGATCAAGTAGAAGAAGAAGAGGAACAGCAACCTCAACTCTACACCATCAAAGTCGATGGAGAAGATGTTGAAGTCACGCTTGATGAACTCCAAAACGGATACAGTCGCCAAAGAGATTATACTAGGAAAACTCAGGAGTTAGCCGAACAGCGTAAAAGCATTGAAGCAAAACAAAAAGAGATTTCCGAAAAGGATGCAATTTATTCACAGTTGTTACCAAAGATGGAAGCAACATTGAAAGGCGAGTTAGGAAACGAGCCAGATTGGAACAAACTTTACGAAGCTGATCCTATTGCCTATGTCCGTGAAAAGGACTTATGGAATGAGAAAAAGCAAAAGTTACAAGCAGTACAAGATGAAGCAGCTAGACTCCAACAGGAACAAGTTGCTAAACAACAAAAAGAACTTGAAGAGTTCATTAAGCATGGTAACGAACAGCTACTCAAACTAATTCCAGAATGGCAAGATAACGAAGTGGCATCAAAAGAAAAGATGGCAATTCGTAATTATGGTATTAATGTCTTGGGCTATACAGCCGAGCAAATGGATCAAGTATATGATTATAGACATTTACTTGGTTTAAGAAACGCATGGATGTATGACAAAACATTAAAAGCTACTAAAGTCAAACCAACTGAAAAGAAAGCAGTTGCTCGTACTGCCCGACCGGGAACTTCCAATGTACCGAAATCGGCATCACCTGTGAAAAAAGCAAAACAAAGATTAGCTAAATCTGGAAAAGTTCAAGATGCAGCTAAACTTTTTGAACAAATAATTTAACTTTTTAACATAGGAAAAATATCATGGCTAAAGTAACAAACGCATTTGATACATATTCGGCTACTGCTGATAGAGAACAGTTAAGTGATGTTATCTATAACATATCTCCTCAGACTACTCCGTTCATGTCATCAATCGGAAAAAACACAATCAAGAATGTTGTTTTTGATTGGCAAAAAGAATCACTACCAACTCCAAGCGGTGCTGGAAATCTTGAAGGATTTGAACTTTCAAGAAGTGCAGCAACAGCTACTACAAGAGTTAGCAACGTAGCGATGATCTCAAAAAGAGATGCAACAGTAACAGGCTCACAACAATCTAGTGATCCAGCTGGTAAGAAGTCAGAAATGGCACATCAATTAGCACTTATGTCTAAAGCATTGAAAAGAGATATGGAAACTGCTCTTTGTCAAGCTGGAAGTAAGACAACTGGTGATGCTTCAACAGCTAGAGTAACTGGTGGTTTCGAATCATGGATTGAATCAAACGTATCAAGAGGTACTAATGGTGCTTCTAATGCAGCTGGTGCAGCTCCATCAAACGGAACACAAAGAGCTTTAACTGAAGCATTACTTAAAGATGTTCTACAATCATGTTTCACAAATGGTGGTGAACCATCATTAGCTATTTGTGGCCCAGTAAATAAGCAAAAGATTTCTGGTTTCACAGGTAGAGCTTCAGCTAGACAAATGATTGATGCAAACACAGTAGAAGCTTCTGTTTCTATTTATGCATCAGACTTTGGTGAGCTAAAAATTGTACCATCTAACTTTAGTAGAGAAAGATCACTATTATTAGTTGATCCAGATTACGCTAAAGTATCTTACCTTAGAGATTTCCAAACAGTTGATATTGCAACTATTGGTGATGCTGAGACTAAGATGATCGTAGTTGAGTATGGTTTAGAAGTATCTAACGAAGCTGCTCATGGTGTAGTAGCTGACTTAACAACATCGTAAGTCAATACTTATTAGGGAGGGGTAAAACCCTCCCATTTTTAAGATGCCAACTAAACGTACACTTATAGATCGAAAAACAGGACTGACTTCGGAGTTCATTACCGAAGATGACAAACATATCGCACACACTACACAAGATGTTCAACCTGTCATTGAACACGTTAGAAATTTAAGAGATAATACTATTAAGCACGGAAAAGACATGAGGCACGTTGCGGAAGTGCCAATGGTTATCTGGCAAAAAGCATTGAGAGAGGGCTGGTCACAAGATTCAGCAAAGTGGAAACAATGGCTTAATGATCCAGACAATAAAGTATTTAGAACTTGGCAAGGTAAACTATGACATACGCAGAATTAAAAACAGCAATAGCAAATTATCTCAACAGATCAGATTTAACATCTGACATAGATACATTCATAGATAATGTTGAAGCCGAGTTAAACAGAAGATTAAGAACAAAGGATATGATTAAAAGAGCTACTGCAACAGCAGATGCTCAATACTTATCAGTACCAACTGATTGGTTAGAAGCAATCAACATACAAATAGATGGCAATAACTTTTCACCTTTATTCCAACAATCAATAGAATCATTAGACGTTTACAGAAAAGCAAATGGTAACGTCACTAATCAACCAGTTTACTTTGCTATGGTTGATGACACTATAGAATTAGCACCAACACCAGATACAAGTTATACCCTACAGTTAACTTACTATGGTAAAATAGATGCATTAAGTGCCACCAATACAAGTAACTTTGTATCAGTATCGCACCCAGACGTATATTTGTATGGTGCATTAAAACACGCTTCTATTTATTTAATGGAAGATGAAAGAATACCAATGTTTACCCAACAATTTGAAAAGGCATTGGAAGAAATGCGACTTGCACAAGAGAAGTCTGCATTTGGAAAAGGATCACTTCAACAAAGAAGTAGAACTTACGGAAAAAGACAAAAACGCAATTACTATTATGGTAATTAAAGGAGAATGAGATGGCTGGATTTAGCGATTATTTAGAAGATAAAGTTTTAGAACACGTTTTTGGTGGTAATGCTTATACAGCACCATCTACTTTATATGTGGCACTATACACATCAGCACCAAGCGACACAGGTGGTGGTACAGAAGTTTCAGGTGGCGGTTATGTAAGAAAGACTGCAACCTTTAATGTTTCTGGAACTAACCCAACAACAGCATCTAACGTTGCTGCAATAGAGTATCCAACTGCTACAGCAAACTATGGCACAGTAACATCAGTAGGTATTTTTGATGCATTATCTGGTGGTAACTTACTTGCATACGCAAACTTAACTGCATCAAAAGTTGTAAGCACAGGGGATGTTTTCAGATTCAACGCTGGTGATTTAGACGTAACATTAGCTTAACATCATGGCCAGTATCGGCTATAACAAGGGCTATTATTCAAGATCAAAGTATAACGATCTTGCTTTTCAAGCTGAAGCCACAATAGCACAAACTTCTAGTGCTACAGCTTCGCTTACACAAGTTCATAATGAAACAGCAGTTATATCTGCAACAAGTGGATTTACTGCACAAGGCACACAGATAGATAAAGCGACTGCTACTATATCAGCAGTTTCAAACTTTACCGCAGTTGGTACTCAAATAGACAGAGCAACTGCAACTATAAGTGCAGTATCAAATGTCGATGCACAAGGATTTATAACCGCAGTTGGTGTTTCTACCATACCAGCTACATCTGGTCTTGATGCACAAGGCGGAGTTATATTTTCTGCATCATCTACGATTGCTGAAACAAGTAGCTTTGATGCGATTGGTGGTTTAAAATGGGAAGATATTGTAGTTCCATCGGATAATTGGACAGATCAAATTGTTGCAAGTACAACTTGGACAGATCAAACAAACCCCTCAACTACTTGGACTGAATTAGACAAACAAGAGGCAGCTTAATGGCAGATACATATACAACTA
>CAXDOW010000066.1:0-11075 GCA_963991165.1 uncultured Flavobacteriales bacterium
GACAGTCTTTATTGCATTTGAACTTGCTTACGAAAAAACGTTTACCGATTACTTAGATGATATCAGTGGCAACTATGTCGACTACAATACCATTTTAAACGAAAATGGTGATATCGCGGCCTTCTTTTCAGACCCTTCAAGAGTTAATCCTGAATATGATTTTCAGAAAAATGGAAGCAGAGGAAATACCCTCAATTCGGATAATTTGATGACAGTATTATTTTCAATTGGCAAAAAAATAAAATGAAAAACATAGGTTTAATATTACTCTCTCTTTTTACCGTTGTGTGTGAATTATATGCACAGTGTTCAACTTATCAGTTAACCACTAGTCAACAAAATGTCAGTTGTGCTGGATTAAACGATGGTTCCATCACTGTTACAAATATATTGGGAGGGACCCCTCCTTACAATTACTACTGGGGTGGGCCTAACGGTTTTGTTTCCAATCAAGAAAGTGTAGATAACTTATCTTTTGGAGTATATTCCATTACTGTTGAAGATGCTAATGGTTGTTTTTCTGTTCAATCAATTATAAATATTACTCAACCATTTTTTAATGTCCAAACATCATCCAATGATGTAAGTTGTTTTGGTGGAAGTAACGGTTCTGGAACAATAAATGTTATAGGTGGTGTTTTACCCATATCTTATTCTTGGCCATCACTAGGTCTTAACTCATCAGTAGCCACTAATTTATTGGCAGGAGATTATCCTATTTTAGTGACAGATAATAACAATTGTCAAATTGCTGATACCATAAGTATCAATCAGCCTTTGGATATTTTAATAGAAATTGACAGTATTACTGACGTGAGTTGTTTTGGTGGTGCCGATGGTGAAATTAGTGTTATAGTTTCTGGTGGAACAGGAAATTATTCCTATTTGTGGACTGGTGACAATAATTATCTAAACAGTAACAATACCAATACAATCTCCAATCTCTTATCACAAACGTATAATTTAAAAGTATCGGATCAGCAAAATTGTGAAACATCCCAATCAATTGTTGTAGGTCAAAGTGTTGATATAGATTTTAATTCAACCATAGATGATATTAGTTGTCATGGCTATAATGATGGTCATATTGAAGTGACTGTACTAGGCGGTAACCCACCCTTTAATTATAATTGGAGTCATGGCGAAATTACTTCAGAAATTTCTAATCTTTCTGAGGGCACCTATTCTTTAATTGTGTCTGATAGCTTAAATTGTCAAAAACAATCCTCATTCAATGTTCTTGAACCACTTCCACTAAGTACTCAACTTGTTACTCAAAATATTAGTTGTGAAAACATTCAAGATGGATCAGTAAACCTCAATATTTCAGGAGGAACAGGTAATTATTATCCTACTTGGAATGATACTATTAGTCTTTTTAATTTGACTAATTTATCGGAAGGATTTTATTATTTAACCGTTTCGGATGATAACGATTGTACAACTAGTGATTCCACTTTTATTGTTGAACCTGACGGATTAGAATTAGATATAGACATTACAATGAATCCGAGCTGTTTTTCATACAATGATGGAATGATACTTTGTTCTTCTCAAGGAGGAACTGGAGAAATATCTTACAGTTGGTCTGACGCTGTTATTAATTCAGAACAGCGAGTTAATCTATTAGCAGGCCAGTATATAGTAACGATTTCAGATGAAAATGCTTGTGAACTTTCAGATACTATTATTTTAGATGAGCCATCTGATATTGAATTTGACGTGACTATTAACGATCATTTATGTTATGGCGATTCGTCTGCCTCAATTTTTATTGATTCTATTTATGGGGGTAATGGTATTTATTCTATTCTTTGGAGTAATTCATCCAACTCTGAATCCTTGACAAATTTATACCAAGATTCCATAACATTAAATGTAATGGATCAATTTAATTGCTCAAAACAAGAAACATTTACTTTTATTCAACCAAACTCCATTTCCATTAACTTCAATATTGACAATATTTCGTGTAGTGGATCGGATGATGGAAGTATCAGTTCGTTTGTTAGTGGCGGTACAGGCAGCTACAACTTAAATTGGTCTACGGGCGATACCTTGTCAAGTATCAGTAATTTGAACGAAGGAACTTATATACTCACGGTTTCTGATAGTAATAATTGCCTGAAAAGTAAAGATGCATTGATAACTTCTCCGTTGCCACTTTCAACCATTGTTACAAATCAAAGTCCAGTTTCCTGTTATGGTGGAAATGATGGTAAAATAACGTTGAACACCATAGGTGGAACGGCTCCTTACACATATTCTTGGTCTAATGGACTTGAAGGTTCATTTCAAGACTCACTCTCTCAAGGTGGTTATATTATAGAAACAATTGATGCTAATAATTGTTTAGATATTGATGTCATAAATATAGAACAACCAGAAGAAATTATTGTAAACCTAAACATTAGTTCGCCCACTTGTTTTGGAGACAACAATGGTGAAATTCAAACTATTGTTCAAGGAGGAACTCCTCCATATCAACACCATTGGTCTAACGCTACATTTCAATCAAATTTGATGTCCTTCGCTGGTGTTTACTCTGATAGTATCGTTGATTTTAATTCATGTCATATTGTTATTACCGACACCATTCCTCAGGCCGAACAAATTGAGTTAGATTTTCATATTGAAGATATTAGTTGTTCTGGCTTTAATAATGCTTCTATAAATATGTCTATTGTTGGTGGTGCTTCCCCTTATCTAATAAATTGGAATACTAACGATACTACCAACTTTATTGACAATCTCAGTTCAGGTACTTACACAGTCGATGTTCTTGATTCAGATAATTGTTTGAAACAAGACACAGTTCAAATCTCAGAACCAATTAATGGGATGATGATTACTTCAGACATAAATCAACTCCAATGTTTTGGAGACTCATCGGCTTCTATTAGTATCACTGTCAGTGGTGGTTTTCCTCCTTACAGTTTTCTTTGGTCAACAGGAGATACGACTTCAAGTATCAACAATTTGTCATCTGGAGTATATACTTTAGTAGTAACCGATACAAACGGGTGTTCAGAAACCGTTCAGACAACTATTTTTTCTCCAGATCCCATTGACGCTAATTTGGAAAAAGACAACATTTCTTGTTATGGTCTAAATGACGGTTCAGCTAGTGTTAATGTTCAAGGTGGCAGTTTTCCTTACACTATCAATTGGTCGACCAACGATTCTTCTTTTGCAATAGAAAATCTTTCCTCTGGTGAATACTCATTCTTTATCACCGACCATAACAACTGTACTTACAATGAAGTTTTTGCAATTACTGAGCCAGATGAACTTCTCATTTCCTTTGAAACAAATAATATCAGTTGTTTTGGAGACAATAATGGAAGTATTTCATCGAATATTATTGGCGGTAATGGATTTTATAATTATCTGTGGTCAAATAATTCGACATTATCATTCATAGATAACTTATCTCAGGGCACTTATTCTTTACAAGTAGTTGATAACAAAGGGTGTACCAAAATAGATTCATCTATCATTATCGAACCACCAATTTTGTCTTTGGTTAGTACTATCAATCATGTGAGTTGTTTCGGACAGAATAACGGAAGTATAGATCTTTTTATTTCAGGAGGAACAGGTAGTTATTATCCTTTGTGGAATGATTCAATTAATGAATTCAATTTAGATGATTTAATGCCTGGAAATTATCATCTAACAATATTTGATGAAAATAATTGTACTCTTACTGATACTGTATCCATAAATGAACCAGACTTATTAACCCTTCAAGTTGATTCTTTTCAGTTTCCAAGCTGCTATTCATATAATGATGGTAAGATTTTTTACTCTTCCCAAGGTGGAAGCGGCAATATTGCTTATTCGTGGTCCGACCTAGCTATTAATTCCCCTCAACGATTAGATCTTTTAGCAGGTCAGTACATTGTTTCTGTATCCGATGAAAACAACTGTCAAGTATCAGATACAATCGTTTTAGAAGAACCAGCCGATATAGAGTTTCAAGTCATTACAAACAATCATTTATGTTTTGGAGATTCAGCTGCTTCCGTTTATATTGACACGTTGTATGGCGGAAATGGCAATTACTCCATTTTTTGGAGTAATTCGGCAACCACTGATTCACTTATAAATTTATCTCTTGACTCCATAACGTTATACATTTCAGATGGGTTAAATTGTTTCAAAGAAGAAACTTATTTTTTCATTCAGCCAGATTCCATTGTGATAAATTTGGAAGCCAACGATATTTCGTGTTATGGAAATAATGATGGAAGTATCAATGCCACTATCACTGGTGGTGTTGGAGAATACAACTTAAATTGGTCTAACGGCGATTCATTGGCTAATATGAGCGACCTGAGTGAAGGAAGTTATACTCTTTTTGTTACTGATAGTAATAATTGTGTCTCATCACAGCAAACTAACATTTTTTCTCCTGACACAATAGAAGTTATCATTAACACCGAAAGCGTCAGTTGTTTTGGTCTTAACGATGGGAGTGCTAGTTTAACAGTTTTTGGAGGTAGTTCTCCCTACAGTATTACTTGGTCTACTGGTGATTCTACTACTTCTATCAATGGACTTTTTGCTGGTTCGTACAATGTCACGATTGTTGACGATAATAATTGCATATATTTTGAGGAGTTTTCAATCATTGAGCCAAATGACATTCAAATAGACTTGATAACAAACGATATAAGTTGTAATGGTTTAACCAACGGTTCAATTTCATCCATTGTTACAGGAGGAAATGGGTCATTTAGTTATTCTTGGACCAACAATTCAGACTCCTCAGCAATAGATAGTTTAAATGCAGGTATTTATTCTTTAGAAGTTAGTGATATCATCGGATGTTCTAAAACGGCATTTGGGTTAATCAACGAACCTGATGAGTTATTAATTTCAATGAATGTCAATCATACCAATTGTTTTGGGCAAAATGATGGAAGTATAGAGTTATTCATTTCTGGTGGTTCAGGAATTTATAACCCCTTATGGAATGATTCCATTAATCTTCAAAATTTAGATGACTTATTTGCAGGTCAATATCACATAACCGTCACAGATGAAAATAATTGTACTGTAACAGATTCTGTACAACTTAATGAACCCCAACTATTGACCTTAATCGTTGACTCCCTTCATTCACCAACTTGTTTTTCTGAAAATGATGGTGCTATTTTTTGCTCTTCACAGGGAGGAACAGGAGTAGTAACTTACAATTGGTCTGATGTGGGTTTAAATTCATCTCAACGATCTAATTTAACAGCTGGTCATTATATTGTTTCAATAATTGATGAAAACGCTTGTCAATTTTCAGACACTATTGTTGTTGATCAGCCAACAGATATTGCTTTTGAAGTGTCAATTGGCCATCATATGTGTTTTGGTGATTCGAGTGCTTATATAAATATTGACACTTTGTATGGAGGTAATGGCAATTACTCTATTCTTTGGAGCAATTCGGCAACCAGCGATTCTTTAACAAATTTAGCTCTCGATTCAATTTCGTTACAAGTTTCAGATCAATTTAATTGTTCAAAACAAGAAATCTTTTTTTTCACTCAACCCGATTCTATTTCTGTTGATTTTACAGTCAACAGCATTACGTGTGACGGTAGTGATGGAAGTATTAATGCTTTCATAAATGGAGGTGTGGGCTATTATAATTTTGACTGGTCGACTGGTGATTCTACCTCATTTATTTCTAACTTATCAGAAGGAAATTATTCTCTTACAGTCTCAGACAGCAATAATTGTATTAAAACTCAAGACATATTTTTGAGTTATCCTGTTCAAATTGAAGTTGTCATTGAAAAAGAAGAGGTCAGTTGTTTTGGTTTAAGTGATGGAAGTGCAGATTTATTGATTCAGTCTGGTAGTTCTCCATTCGAAATTATTTGGTCAAATGGGGATACTACCAATGCAATTGACAATCTTTCGGCTGGTGATTATAGTGTTACCGTTTCCGATGCTAATAATTGTATTTATTTTGAAGAATTTCTTATTACTGAGCCAGATGACCTTCAAATTTCATTACTCACAACCGATATAAGTTGCTTTGGAACAAGTGATGGTTCCATATCTGCGATTATTACTGGTGGCAATGGATCACCATACGAATATTTATGGTCTAACAATGCTGATTCTTCCCAAATTAATAACTTGAACCAAGGATTTTATACACTTAACGTGCAAGATGTTAATGGATGCTCTAAATCCGCCTTAGGCGTCATTAACGAACCTGAAGAATTAACTGCTTCGGCAGTAATTAGTCATATTGATTGTTTTGGACAAAATAATGGAAGTATTGATTTGAGTGTTTCTGGTGGAACGGGCCAATACACTTATTTGTGGAACGATAACTCCTCTAACCAAGACCTTGAAAATATTGTTTCTGGATTTTACTCTGTTATCATAAGTGATGAAAACGGGTGTGACATTCTATATGGAGATTCGGTTTTTCAGCCACAAGATCCATTGTCAATAAACGATCAAATCGAGCATGTGAGTTGTTTTGGTGAGGTGGATGGATCCATACAGATTACTGCCTTTGGCGGTGCCGAACCCTATTCATATATATGGTCAAATGGGGATAATTCTACAACCTTAAATAATTTATCTCAAGGAATTTATTCCTTATTGTTACTTGACATCAATGGATGTGTTTTGAACTATTCAACAACGATTTTGTCCCCCGATCCATTGAGTATTACAGATTCTGTGATTGATGAAAGTTGCTTAGGGTCTTCTGACGGTCGTATTTTTGTGGAAGTTAGCGGAGGCGTCTTACCATACAGCTACCTTTGGGACAATGGGAGTTCAAATGCTGATATTAGTAATTTAAGTTCTGGTTCTTACATTGTTCAAATTCAAGATTCTGCTGGCTGTGTTGCTGAAAATAGTAGTATCGTTAGTTCCAACGAATCCTTCGATATTTTATACGATCAAAATGATGCCTTTTGTTTCAATCAAGCAACTGCAAGTATCAATTTAACTCTCTCTGGTGGAACACCTCCATTTAGTTTTCTATGGTCTGACGGTGCGACCAATCAAAATAGAAACAACATAGCAGCTGGTGAATACTTTGTTACTGTTACCGATAGTTTTAACTGCACTAAAACTCAAAATTTTGTTTTATCTCAACCCGATTCATTAGTTATTTTAGTTGATATACAAGAGGCAACTTGTTCTAGTTCGAATGATGGTAGTATAGAAATTACTGTTAGTGGTGGTAGTTTACCTTATCAGTATTTATGGAGTAATTCTGAAAATACCTCATCCATTTATGACTTGTATAATGGGGTTTATGATCTCGAACTAACAGATGCTAATGGTTGTGTCATTAATCAAAGTTTTGATGTTGACGAGAATGAAGATTGTTTAAAAATTCCTAATGTCTTTACTCCCAATGGAGATGGAGATAACGATTTTTGGATTATTCAAAATATCGATGCATACTCATCTATTTCTATACAGTTAATCGATGAGTCTGGAATACCGATTTATACATCAACTTCTGCACAGGCATGGGATGGAACAATTAATGGCAATACAATCGACTCTGGAATCTATTTTTATATAATAACTCTTAACAATGAAAATATCTTTACTGGTTCATTAACTATTATTAGATGAAAAAAAATAGTATCATATTAGTCGTTTTACTTTTTTGTTCAAGTTTGTTTGCACAAAATAAATATCCCTTTGGTATTTTTAACTATTCGACAGTTAATCCTGCTGCAGTTGGAATTAAAAAGAGTTCTGTAGGGGTTTATTACGGAACGCCATTTTCTGGCATTGCAGATGCCCCCAAGTATCAATTTTTAAATATTCAAAAAAGTTTAAACGACCAAACAGGCCTTGGTGTTTTATTCGACTCTTACACTGCTGGTCCTAGTTCAATACTAAATATAAACTTTTCATATTCTCATGTTTTGAAGTTAAATGAAACGTTGAATTTATCGCTAGGACTGTCTGCCGGATTTAAAATGTTTACTTTGGATGAAAATCAGTTTATAGTAAATGATCCAACTGACAATGCTATTTCTGGAAACTTAAGAAAAGAACGATTTTCTAATGCTAATACTGGATTGGTTTTATTTAGTGAACAATGGCATTGGGGCTTGTCTGTCAATAACTTAATTAATTCTGAATTATTTTCTACCGTTGCAAATCAATCTGAAATTAACAGACCTTCCATCATTAGTTTTTTTGATTATAATTTGAAAATTAATGATTTTGAAATCCATCCATCTACCTTGATAAATGTTGATTTATCACATTTAACTTACTTTATGGATGTGAATCTTATGACCGATTATAGAGGTGTTCAATTAGGAACTTCTTTTCGAAACTTTAAGAGAATTACTTTAATTAGTGGGATTAAAAGAAACAATCTTCATTTAACTTATGCTTATTCTTTCCCAAGCAACGATGTTAGCAATATGTTAGGAGGGGGGCATCATGTAATAATTAATTTTTATTTCTAAAAATTAAGGAAAACGAGCTTATTTTAAAATAATTATTTTTTCGATGCTTCCATCGTCGTATATTTTCAGCAATGGTACATTTGGCTTTAATAGAATTTCATTGCCAAACATATCAATCATCTTTTTGAGTTTTTTCGAATTTTTTATGGGTTCCTCAAGCATAGTGGTGGAACATTCCTCTTGACACTCTTCAAGTGAGGCATAGCCTCCACCTCTCATTAGTAAGGTGTCAACACACATTCCATTAATACAGAGCCAAACATAGGGCAATTCAACACTAAAATGAACATCTGTACATGCCGAGTCAGTAGGATTGTTTATGTCAAAGGCACAGTATTTTATTATCGTCTCACCTTCCAAACCATTTGGGTTGTAATGGACTGTCAAACTACTATCATTGGTCTCTCCAGAATGTAAGGGTACAGAATATAAGGATACGTCCGTAGTGGGAAGGTTGCAATAGTTCCAACAAAAGTAATTTTCAGACCCACTTACTTCGGAAATTATGGTTCTACTAACTTTAACCTCTAAAATTGAATCTGAATTGTTTTGTACTGAAATAGATGTACTTAACTCAAACATAGCGTTTTCACTGACAATATAATTGGTGTAAGGAACAATTTCTAAACTTTGCCCGATAACTGTAAAGGGCATGCAGAAAGATATTAGAAGTAATAGGTGTTTCATTAATTTAGTGGGTATGAATTAATAGTTTTTTTTCAACCGTACCATCATCATAAATATAGATTAGTGGACTGTTTTCAACAGGGGAAGTTTCAACACCGTATATATTTATGACTTTAATAAGTTGTTTATCAAATTTATGTTGTTTAATGCTTGAGTTTGTCAAACAACTATTTTGACAATTTTGTAAACTAACATAGATACCGTTTCCATTTCCAAGATCAACACATTGATTGTTTACACAGTCCCAGCTTGCTGTAAAGTCAATGGGTAGTATTTCAGAGAATGCACTGCAACCATTATTATCTATGGTAAAGACACTATAATTGCCATTACTGACATTTTGAAGAATTTGAGAATACTCATTTTCCAACGGAAAACCATTAAAATACCATTGGTAAAATGTCGATTCTGAGCAGACTAAACTATTGCCAAGCGAATTGATGGTAGGTACTTGGGGTACTAGGGCGTAAAGGGATACGGAATCTTCACACATAACGTTTTGATTATCCATAAACTGTACGTTTACAGAGGTGTCCGAATCAACTGTTAATGTGTAAATTGAAGAGATTTCATCGTTTGGCCAAAGAACATCATAATTCGAATTCGACACTAACTGAATTTCATTTCCTTTGCATACTAAGGAGTCAGAAATTGTAATGTTACAATCACAACACAAAGGACTATCTTCACTAATAGAAGAGCCGTTGTTTTGGGTGGAAAATCCGTTGTCAAAATCGTGATAACCCTGATTTTCAACCTCATCAAATTGTAAATCAAAAATAGGTTGAATGCTGTTTAAAGCACAATTGTCAACCAACTGTGTTACATGATCCACAGTGAGACTAACGTCCCAAATTCTTAAATTATCCAAATAACCTTGCAAAAAATTAGTCGGTTCAGTCGCGAAGAAATAACCGATGGTATTTTTTTGGTTGCTGTTAAAGTTACAGTCTGTTAGTGTGTTTAAATTTAGTAAACCGAAAACAGGACCATTGCTAGTGTAATTTAACTGACCGTCAACAAAAAGTCTTAATGTATTTTCATTGTTTCTTGTAAAAACAACGTGATGCCACGAGCCATCATTTACAGGGTTGTCGCTGAAAATAGGGCCTAAGGTTTGGGTCGAAAGCGTAAGGTTTACCGACAAATATCCAAACGAATTAATGTTAATGGTGATGTTATTACAACCAGGAAAAGTATGTTGACCACTAAAGCTAAATATAGTACCTTCTTGATAGGTAGGGTGTTGTGTTTTTATCCAAAAATCAAAGCTAAACTCACTATCAAACTCATAGCCAAATGCTTCTTTTTCAATAATCGGCAATTGCACATCAAGGCCATCGTCAATACCGTCAAAATAGACGGAATGACAATTCTGACCCAATAGCAATGTGTTGAAAGATAGTATTAAACATACTAGAAAAGTATTTTTCATTTAATTATTTTTTGTTGATAAGGTAGTATCCCAAGCAGATGCTCAAAATAGCTAATGAAAAATAGAGAACATCAACAGACGTTGTGAATTGTGTGGTGAGCTTTAGTACTTTTTCAAAAAACTTCACAATGAGGACGATGATGATAACCTTGATAATTTTATTCTTTAACTGATCAAGGTTATTGATTTTTAAGGTGGATTGTGAAAATTTATCTTTGGCAAAGTCTATTTCACTAATAAACAGCTCATAGATTCCAAAACCAAAAATCAACAATACTATGCCAATAAGAAACAAATCAATAGATGAGATAATGGTAAACAACAGGTCATTGTAATCTTTGTACGTGTTGTTGAAAATAGGATTTTCGAAAATAATAGATTGAAGAATATCCCAGCTTCCTAGTAAAAAAAGAGTGATTGATGCGAAAATGGAAAATATAACTGAAAAAATAACTACGAACCTAATGTTCCAAAGTGAT
>CAXDOW010000067.1:0-10997 GCA_963991165.1 uncultured Flavobacteriales bacterium
ACTCAATAGAACCAAAGTGAGTAAAAGAATGCCCATTAGACCAGAATAAGCACCTTGGCTTAAGCCATTTTTTAGGAACGGTTTTCTGACAAATGAATTGGTAGCACCAATCAACTTCATGGTGCGAATAATAAATCGTTTTGAGTAAACGGTTAATCTTATGGTGTTGTTAATGAGAGCAATAGAAACAATAAGCAGCAATACACAAAAGGAAATCAATACCAGACTCAATTTTCTAACATTTGTATTGATGGAATCAATCAAATCTTTTTGGATGATGACCTCATCGACTAAATCACTATTTTTCCATTTGTTTTGTAAGGAAATAAAGTTTTCTTGATTGGCATATTGACCGTTAAAAAAGACTTCTATACTAGATGATAATGGGTTATACCCTAAGAAAGAAATAAAATCTTCACCTAAGTCATTTTCCAAAATTTTTGCAGCTTCTTCTTTGCTGATATATTGAGTGCTTTTTACCCAATCGGATGTTTCTAGATTCCTTTGAAGTTGTAATCGATCTACTTTTTTTATATTTTCATTTAACACTAAGCTTACGCCAATATTTTCCTTAATATAGTTGGTTAGTTTGGTTGTATTAATGAAAATAATACCCATGCAACCAATCATTAGCAAGACCAATGAAATGCTCAACATTGTAGAGAGCGAGGCGGTTTGTAATCGCCGCTTTATATGTCGGTCGTTTAATGCTTTCATAGCATCCGCTAATGTAATAATTTTTAGTGCTCAATACTTACGATTGATTAACTTTGCGATTTAAACGTTAATATAAAGAATGGAATACGACCACATTAACATAGAACAAAAATGGCAACATCGGTGGAAAGAGACGTCAATTTACAAAGTTTCTGAAGACAAAACTCGTCCAAAATTCTATGTCCTTGATATGTTTCCATATCCTTCAGGTGCGGGACTTCATGTGGGACACCCATTAGGATATATAGCTTCGGATATATATGCCCGGTACAAAAGGCACACCGGATTTAACGTGTTACACCCTATGGGCTATGACTCCTTTGGTCTTCCTACCGAACAATATGCCATACAAACAGGAAAACACCCTGCCATAACTACCGAAAATAATATAAATAGATACCGACAACAGCTAGATAAATTAGGGTTTTCGTTCGATTGGGATAGAGAAGTAAGAACTTCCGATCCATCGTATTACAAGTGGACACAGTGGATTTTTAAAGCGTTGTTTAATTCATATTATTGTAAAACCGACAACAAAGCTAAGCCCATAGATGAGTTAATAGATATTTTTTCAACCCAAGGAAATACCAGCGTTAATGCCACCTGTAATGATTCTGTTTTCTCTTTCGACGCGTCACAGTGGCATCAATTTACAGCTTTGGAAAAAGAAGACATACTTCAGCAATATCGCCTAGCGTATCGCTCAGAAACGTGGGTAAATTGGTGTAAAGAGCTGGGTACTGTTTTGGCCAACGATGAGGTGAAAGATGGTCGTTCTGAACGAGGAAATTTTCCGGTAGAACAAAAACGCATGAAGCAATGGTCTTTGCGAATAACGGCTTACGCTCAACGACTTCTTGATGGATTAGAACAAGTCGATTGGAATGATTCCATCAAAGAAATGCAGCGTCATTGGATTGGAAAATCCAGTGGTGCCACTATACACTTTCAAATTGAAAATAAAAGCCACCAAATTGAAGTTTTTACAACTCGACCAGATACTATATATGGAGTGAGTTTTATGGTTTTGGCACCAGAACACGATTTAGTACCACAAATTACCCTAACTGAACAACAACATGAAGTGGACGAATACCTCAAGAAAGTGGCTTTAAAGTCAGAAAGAGAACGTCAATCAGATGTGAAAACAGTTTCTGGCGTATTTACTGGGGCATATGCCATCCATCCATTAACTCAAGAGAAACTACCTATTTGGATTAGCGATTATGTTTTAGCTTCTTATGGAACTGGGGCTGTTATGGCCGTTCCCTGTGGCGACCAAAGAGATTGGAAATTTGCCACTTTTTTTAACATCGACATTAAAAATATTTTTAAAGACACTGACCTCAGTCAAGGAGCATGTGAAAACTCATCGGCAACATTCATCAATTCTGAGCAACTCAATGGTCTTTATTCACGGCAAGCAATCCCACAGATAATTTCCTACATAGAAGAAAAAGGTCTAGGTCAAGGAAGAGTCAACTTTCGCTTAAGAGATGCCATTTTTAGTAGGCAACGTTATTGGGGCGAACCCTTTCCAATATACTACGAAAACGATATTCCTAAACCAACACCAACTGATGAGTGCATTGAACTACCATCTGTCGATGCTTACTTGCCAACAGAAGATGGTGAGCCACCATTGGCAAGAGCAAAAGAAGAAAGTTGGAACGTATTTTATGGCGATAGGATGGAGTATAACATCATGCCTGGTTGGGCAGGTTCTTCGTGGTATTTCTTGAGATATATGGATTCGACTAACACGAATGAATTTGTGTCCAAAGAAAAAGCCAACTATTGGGGGCAAGTCGATTTATATATCGGAGGTGCTGAACATGCCGTAGGTCATTTGCTATACTCTCGCTTTTGGACCAAATTTTTATTCGACAGAGGGTTTGTCGATATTGACGAACCCTTCAAGAAAATGATTAACCAAGGGATGATACTCGGTCGATCTAATTTTGTCTATCGAATTAAAGATAGTAACACCTTTGTCAGTTTTGAAAAACGAAAAGATTACCAAACTAGTCGCCTTCATGTTGACATAAATTTGGTTGAAAATGATGTGTTGGATGTAGCTGCCTTCAAACAATGGAGAAAGGAATTCAATGACGCTGACTTTATTCTTAACGAGCAAGGGCAATATCAGTGTGGTTTTGAAGTTGAGAAAATGTCAAAGTCTAAGTATAATGTGCAAACGCCCGATGAATTGGTTGAAAAGTTCGGTGCTGACACCCTTCGTATGTACGAAATGTTTTTGGGTCCATTAGAACAGTTCAAGCCATGGGATACTAAAGGGATCAACGGTGTTCACAATTTCTTGAATAAACTGTGGCGACTTGTTCACAACAAAAATCATCACTTTTTTTTACACGATGACGAACCCTCGCCACAAGAATTAAAGTCTTTACACAAAGCGATTAAAAAAGTCACAGAAGATATTGAACGATTTTCATTCAATACAGTAGTATCTACCCTCATGATTGCTGTAAACGAGCTCAGCGACTTAAAATGTAACAACAAGACGATTATAGAGACATTAACTATACTCTTGTCACCTTATGCTCCTCATTTTGCTGAAGAGTTGTGGGAAAAAATGGGGCATCGAACATCTGTGACCCAAGCACAATGGCCATCTTTTGAGGAACGCTACCTGCAAGAAGATACTCATACATATCCCATATCTTTCAATGGGAAAATGCGTTATAAATTAGAATTATCGGCTACTTTATCCAAAGAAGAAATTGAAAACGCGGTTCTTTCTCACCAAAAAACGATTCAATATCTTGAAAAGAGAAGCCCTAAAAGAGTCATTATCGTTCCAAAGAAAATTGTTAATATCGTGATATGATTTAAAGCATATTTGCTAATCGCTAAAAGCAACATATTAGTCGCAAAAAAAAATAGTATGGAATGGACAAAAGACATTAAAGATAAAATTGAAAAACTAGACCAGAAATATGCCTCCATTGGTCAAGACCTTACCTCTTATTTGGATGGTCTACTAGTGGCCAACCCATTGCATTACTGGGATTATACTCAAGTCGATACGTTGTTGAGTTTACAACACCCAAAAACAGATTTCCCTGACGAACAAATTTTCATTATTTACCATCAAATCACGGAGCTATATTTTAAACTGTCGTTATTAGAGCTGGATCAAATAGCAAATAATGGAAAGATAATTTCGGACCAAGGACAAGATTTAGGTTGGAACGATACTTTAGATCCTGATTTTTTTATCGAGCGACTAAAACGAATCAATAATTATTTTGAAGTGCTAACCAGCTCCTTCGGCATTATGGTTCATGGTATGGAAAAAGAACAGTTTTTGAAGTTTAGAATGTCGCTTTTACCCTCTAGTGGTTTTCAGTCAGCTCAATACCGATTCATAGAAATATCGTGTACTCATCTGTTAAACTTAACCCACAAACATTTGCGAGAAAGCTTAAAGGAAGCTAGCATACAGGAGATGGCCAATCATTTTTATTGGAAAGAAGGCGCTATTGATATGAAAACAGGTAACAAAACGCTTATGCTCGAAAATTTTGAAAAAAAGTACATGAAACAATTTGTGGAAAGAGCAACCACATTTAGAGATAAAAACCTCATGGCTAAATATCAACAATTGAGTGTTGAAGACCAACAAAATAAAGAGCTCAAATTTCAATTACGTTTATTAGATTTGAATGTTAATGTAAACTGGCCCTTGGTTCATTTTAAGTCAGCGGTCAGGTATTTATCGTCCCAAAATGAGGATATTGATGCAACAGGAGGAACTAATTGGCAAAAATATTTACCACCGCGTTTTCAAAAACGACTCTTTTTTCCTGATTTGTGGACGGAAGACGAAAAAAATAACTGGGGCAGACAATGGGTCGTCAATGCCCTCAGCACCACTTAAGAACAAACCAATGAGACTCTACAAATTGAGATCAAGTATTATTCTTACGGTCATTTTTCTTACCTCAATACTTTTCACTAGTTGTAGCGACGACCAACCCAAAATTCTTCCAGAAAGCACTTACGAATATGGTATCTGTGTGGATTCATTCAAGGTTTTCAAAGGAGAAGTAGAAGCTGGTCAAACACTTGGTGAAATCTTGTATCTCAATCATATTAACCATGCTAGAATCGACCAAATCGTCAAAGCATCAAAAGGAGTTTTTGATTTTAGGAAAGCCAAAGCAGGAAAAGAATACACTATTATTTGTTCCAATGACTCAATTGAAAAAGCTCAATATTTTATCTACGAAACATCAAGTACAGAATACGTGGTGTTTGATATAAGAGATACCATCAATGTATATTCAAGAGAAAAAGATATTCAAGTCACACTCAAAGAATCCAGTGGCATCATTGAATCATCATTGTGGAATGCATTGGTTCAAAATGATATGAGCCCCGCCTTAGTAATGGAGCTATCTACCATTTACGCTTGGACCATTGATTTTTTTAGGATTCAAAAAGGAGACTACTTTAAAATTATCTATGAAGAACGATATGTAGAAGAAGAATTCATTGGCATTGGACGAATTTATGCCTCATTATTCAACCATGCCAGCGAAGATTTTTATGCCATTTATTTTGAAGAAAATAAAGGGTATGGCGATTTTTTTGACCAAAATGGAGATGCCCTAAGAAAAGCGTTTTTGAGAGCACCCTTAAACTTTTCTAGAATCAGTTCACGATACAGTAAACGACGAAGGCATCCCGTTACAGGACGAATAAAACCTCATTTAGGCACCGATTATGCAGCCCCAACAGGCACTCCAATTTTGTCTACTGCTAATGGAACAGTCACAGAAGCCAAATTCAAAAAGAATAACGGTAACTATGTAAAAATACGTCACAACAATACCTATACCACTCAATATCTCCATATGTCAAAGATAAAATCTGGCATTCGTCCAGGATCCTACGTCAAACAAGGTGACGTTATTGGCTATGTGGGAAGTACGGGCTTAGCTACTGGGCCACACGTGTGCTATCGATTTTGGAAAAATGGCGTTCAGGTAGATCCCTACAAACAAAAATTACCCCCTTCAAAACCTGTTAAAGAAGAAAATAGAACCGACTATAACTTACTCAAAGACAGTTTAATAAATGTCTTGGATAACATACCTATCCAATTTTAGTTGGTTAGATTCCTTATCTTTACTCCATGAGACTATTCCTTTTAATTTTTATTTGTAGTCACTCACTTGCACAAAAGGGGTATTTTATTCAGAATAAAGGTCAATGGACATCGCCCGAACTGTCAAAAATTGAATTAGCTAATGGGGCCTTATTCTTAGAAGAAAAATCCCTTACGTTTAATTTTGTCGATGCCACTTTTTTTAGTCATCTTCATGATAACCATTCCAAAAAAGATAGTTTAACAGCTCATGCTTATCGTTGGCATTTTGTCAAAGCCAAAAAACCGACGATTATTTATAGCAAACCCCAACCTGGTGAAGTCAATTATTTCATGGGTTCAAAAACTGTATCTCATCTAAAAAAATTCCAAAAGGTCACTTATCAAAATCTATATGACGGTATAGACTACACACTTTACACCTATGGCGAAGGTTTAAAATACGATTGGATTATTCAACCACATGCTCAGCCGTCAAGTATAAAAATGAGACTAGAAGGTGTCGATCGTGTGGAACTAAACGATGGGAGATTAATACTTTACACCCCCCTGAATACGATAATAGAAGAACGCCCCTATGCCTTTCAGTGGGAAAATAATAACAGGGTTGAAGTAGAATGTCATTACAAATGGAAAAATAATCGACTTAGTTTTGAGTTTCCTAATGGTTACGATGCCACAAAAGAACTCATCATTGACCCTGAAATGATTTTTTCATCCTATTCTGGTTCATTTGCCAACAATTTCGGCTATACAGCCACCTATGACGATTATGGTTTTTTATACGCGGGAGGAACGGCCTATGGTATTGGTTATCCACTCACCGTTGGAGTTTATCAAACAGCTTTTAATGGGGGAGTTGTTGGAAATGATGTGGTATTGACGAAATACGACACGACGGGTTCTTTTCTAATCTATTCCACCTACTTAGGAGGAACAGGCGATGAAGTGCCACACAGTCTTATTGTGTATGACGAGGAGCTTTTTGTAATGGGAACAACAGGGTCCTCCGATTTTCCGGTTACCGATGCTGCTTTTGACGAATCCTTTAATGGTGGTCAAGCCCTAGCTGTTGATGGTGTTGGAATAAACTATTCTAACGGGTGTGATATTTTTATTAGTCGATTTAGTTCCGATGGGTCGGACTTAGTAGCTTCCACTTATCTTGGTGGAACGGCCAATGATGGGTTTAATAGTTCATTCTCATTAAGGTATAACTACGCTGATCAGATGCGTGGTGAAATTGACATTGACAGCGATGGAAATTGTTACGTTGCTTCGTCTACATTTTCTAACGATTTTCCTATTGTTAATAGTCTTATTCAACCTGCCAACAGTGGCGGTCAAGATGGTGTCGTTGTAAAAATGGATAAATCCTTACAAAATATACTGTGGTCTTCCTATTGGGGAGGTAGTGCAGATGATGCCTTACATTCTCTAGCTTTTGATGACAATAATAACATATACGCTTCTGGAGGGACTTCGTCAACTAATTTAATGACCACCGCATCGTCCTATCAACCAGACTACTTGGGTGGTGTTGTCGATGCTTTTGTGAGTCAATTCAGTAGCGATGGCAGTTCGGTGTTGAATTCAACCTATTTCGGTTCGGACCAATACGATCAATCGTACTTTATTGAACTCGACAAAGCGGGCGATGTATATCTTTTTGGACAAAGTTTAGCCCCTGACAACACCTTGGTCTTCAATGCTGTTTTTTCGCAACCCAACAGCGGACAGTTTGTCTGTAAGCTAAATCCTAATTTAAGTGACTTACAATTTTCAACGGTTTTTGGTTCAGGAAGTGGTCAAATAGACATTTCTCCCACGGCTTTTTTAGTTGATGCTTGTAATAGAATATATTGCTCTGGCTGGGGAGGAGCTACCAATGATTCGCTTCATCTAGGCCCTGGCGGAAACACCTTCGATCTGACTACCACAAATGATGCCTTTCAATCTACTACTGATGGAAGTGATTTTTACTTAATTATTTTCGAGGATAATGCCAACTCGCTTTCTTATGCTTCGTTTTTTGGTGGAAATCAGGCTGAGGAACATGTTGATGGAGGAACAAGTCGATTTGATAAAAAGGGAATAGTATATCAGTCGGTTTGTGCCGGTTGTGGCGGTTTTTCAGATTTTCCAACGACTGATAATGCCTATTCATCTTCTAACAATTCTGGGTGTAATAATGCTGTTTTCAAGTTCGATCCAGACTTTCCATTGACGGTCGCTAATTTTAATGCTCCCGATTTAACGTGTGACAAGACCGTTAGTTTTGAAAACCTGAGTTTGGGAGAAAGTAATACATATTGGTGGGATTTTGGTGATGGAAATACGTCAACTGACACGACACCAACACATACCTTTAACACCATAGGAACCTATCAAATAACTCTAATAACCAACGACCCGACGTCTTGTAATTTAGCTGATACCATTACCAAAACAATACAAATAGACGAAAATCAAACCACCGAATTGGCCAGTGTTAGTATATGTAAAAATGATAGTATTTTGTTGGTAGCAATGCCTCAAGATGAATTTGATTATCAGTGGTCGCCAAGTAGTGGACTTGAGAATTTTCAATCAAGTTCAACTCTTGCCTCTCCGTCCAACACAACGGAGTATGTTTATGTTGGACAACTGGATAATTGCTTTGACACAATTAAACAATTAGTGATTGTTAAAGAGGTAGAATTAAACTATCAAACCGATGCTCAATTATGTGGCATTCCGATAACTATTACTGCTTCGGTAGACGATTCTACTCAATTATTTTGGTCCACCCATGCCGACTTTAGTACCAGCATAGAGCAAGACAGTTTGGTAGTATCAACTATTGGGACCTATTACCTCAAAGCCATTCGCGATGGTTGCCAAAAAACAGGAGCTGTTGATGTTTCTCTAACTCCTGATTGTTGTACGGAGAAAAACATTCTTATCCCAAATGCATTCACCCCGAACGGCGATTTGAAAAACGATGTCTTTCGAATACAAGACGACTTAAATATTATCCGTTCAATGGAACTTCACATTTTCAATAGGTGGGGTCAGAAGGTGTATCATTCAACCGATAAAAATGAGGCCTGGGATGGTCACTTTAAGGGTGTTTTGCAACCCACCTCTGTGTTCGACTACCATTTAACCATTCAGTGTGTTGGTAGCGATAATCAATTTTTTACAAAAGGTAATATTTCATTAATTCGATGAAAAAATGGATAGTCATATTAAGCTGTTGGTCGCTTTGTGGCATGGCACAAGATGTCCATTTTAGCCAGTGGTTCAATAACCCTCTCTTTCAAAGTCCAGCTAAAGCAGGTAGCTTTGATGGCTTATATAGGGTAACGGCTCATCAAAGGCAACAATGGGCTAGCGTTAGTATTCCTTTCAGTACTACTTCAGCTGGTTTTGATATGCCTTATAAACAATGGGGTTTTGGAGCCCAATTTTTAAGAGATCAGTCTGGAAGTTCACGCTTGTCACTCACGCAGCTATCCCTTTCTTTAGCACGAAAATTAGACGATTGGCAAGTGGGAACACAATTAACCCTAGCTCAACAAACCATCGATTACTCAGAGTTGATTTTTATTGATGATAATGAACAAATACCCTCCCTATCAACGTCATATATAGATATTGGAATGGGCGTTCAGCGCCAGTTTGTATTGGGTGAATCCTTGTTTAATTTGGGTTATTCTCTCTTTCATGTTAATACACCCAATCGTTCGTTTACTTCCAGTAAAGATCAATTAAAACCAAAGCATCAATTTGTTTCTCAGTGGGCCTACCCGCTGACAAACCAGTGGCTATTAAAACCATCATTTCAGTGGAAGAAACAAGCTCAACAGCAAGCATTTTTTCTAGGTTCTTCAGTGGTTTACGATATGAGCGA
Organism: uncultured Flavobacteriales bacterium; assembly: GCA_963991165.1. Taxonomy (GTDB): domain Bacteria; phylum Bacteroidota; class Bacteroidia; order Flavobacteriales; family UBA7312. Next base: position 9,750 of record CAXDOW010000067.1, read on the forward strand.
GGCCTATTTCCAAACGCTCCGTTTGGAGGGTGGGACTTATTATCGATTGGGTGATGCCTTTAGTTTTCTATTAGGTGTTCAATGGGCACACAATCTGATTGCATTTAGTTATGATATGAATGTTTCTGATCTTGTTCCCGCTAGTAGTTACATGGGAGCTTGGGAGGTTTCTTTTACACACATTATCAAACCTAACATGCCACGTTCAACGTATAAAATATGTCCAGCATTCTTATGAAAAAACAATGGATCATTTTTAGTTTTTTACTTATTCATGGGCTGGTTTTTGGCCAACGAAAGTCGTCTCTCATCAATGAAGGAAATTATTATTTTGAAGTCAATGATTTTTTTTCTTCCATATTCTATTTTGAAAAAGTATTAGAAAAAGATAGTAGCTTGACATCTGTTTATTATCCTTTAGCAGAAAGTTATCGTCAAACCAATCAGTATTCCAAAGCCATTGCCTTTTACCGTAAGGTATTGACTTCCGATCAGTCTTCGAACTATCCTAATGCACTTTTATTTTTAGGGATGACTCTTAAAAATATATCCAACTATGAGGATGCCTCTCTTGTTTTACAACAATTCTTGGATCAGCTTATCAATCCTTCTGACTATTGGTACCGAAAAGGACTTATGGAATTGAAAGGGAGTGAGATGGCCAAACGAGATTCTTTTAACTCTAATTATCAGATTACTCATCTGGGCGATAAAGTAAATTCAAGAGAATCTGACTTTGCTCCTTTTGTTGATGAACAAGGACGTTTATTTTTTAGCACAATGGAAAAAGATGACGGCCTAGCTAAAGAAGTGTATTTAGGTCACCGTTCTAAGTTAATGATAGCCGATAGTGGACAGTCTGCACAAGATTACAATGTATTCAATGACTTGAATTATCACATTGCTAATTTATCGTTCAATCCAGATGGTTCGGAAGCCTTTTTTAGTAAGTGTAAAAATTACAAAGATCAACTACGATGTGAGCTTTACTCCAGCCAATTTGTAGATGGATTTTGGCAAAAACCCCAACGCTTAGATGAGCGATTCAATGCTTCTGGTGCCAATAATACCCACCCACAATGGGCGCTATGGAACGGTCAAGAGGGCTTGTTTATTTCTTCCAACCGAATAGGGGGTATTGGTGGCTTGGATGTGTGGTTTGTTCCATTTAGGGGGTCGCCACAACACTTGGGAAATGGCATCAATACACAAGGTAATCTGTCTCTTATACACATCTGACGCTGCCGC
>CAXDOW010000068.1:0-10951 GCA_963991165.1 uncultured Flavobacteriales bacterium
GAAAAATCGGAAGATTGAATACGCTCGTTGAAATTTGCTGCTATCCAAAACCAAAACATTTTTGAGGTCATGATGGAAGCGGCTAAAATATGTTCCTTAGGTCAAATTACTCATTCTTTATTCGAGGTTGGTGGCGAATACAGAAGAAACATGTAATTTCTTTATAAGCTTATTTTTTTGCCTTCAGTTTTCTTTAATGATTGGTTCATTTCATCAAGTTTTATGTGTTCTGTGGCAATACTTTGTTTTGTTTTCTCTATCTCAGATTGATAGTCTAATATGTTATTTTTCTCTTGGTTAATCCGCTTATTATGTTTGCTTATTTTTTGTTGACATTGTTTTATTTGTTTAGCGTATTGTTTTTCCTGAGTTTTCAAAAATTTGATTTCTTTCAAAACACCACTTTCATTGTGATTGTCAATTTCTGATTTTATAGAAGCTATTTCGACTTTGTTTGCGTCCATTTTTTCTTGAGCGGCATGGATTGAACTTTCTTCATTTAATATCAGATTTTTTTTGACTTCAATTTCCTCAATTTGATTAAGAATAGTTTTATTAAGACCTTTTAAGGTTTTTCTCATGCTTTTGTCAATGGCACTTTTTGATTTTATGTTGGTCACTTGGACTTCGTATGTTGATTTTAAAGTGTTGTTCGAAACGATTTCGCCATTCAGTTCTGCTATTTTCACTTTATGAGTATTGATAGTTTTAGATAGTTTTTCATTATTCTTTTCAATGGCGTGAATATTCTTTCTTAACTCTTTTTCACTTTTTTGTCGTAAATTATGTTTCAATTCATTTAATTGCTTGTTGGTTTGTATCGTATTATTGGAAGCACTCGTAATTTTTTTTTCTAGTGTTGATATATTGGTGTGAAAGCCCTCGATGGCATGCTCTGAATTTTGAATTTTTTTCTTGTAATTGGTAACTTGACTCTCTAGTTGGTCTATTTCTTTCTTCTTTTTCTTTATTGACTTTTCAATGGAATGAAGTTGTTTATCAACTTCAAGATTGACGGCTTTCTTGGCGATGCTTTTAGCAAAATCTTTGTACACCTGGATTTCTTGTACTGTTTGTTGTTCAGAAATTATAGTTTTATCATTTTTAAAGGCAATGATCAAGTCCGACTGGCTGTTTTCTTCTAGAATTGTTATGTTGGCATGAGAAGGTATATTATTTTCTAATAAAAATGATGGTACTAAATATTCGTCATTAGCATTTTTTACACTTTCAATTTTTCCATTCTTTTCTTTGAATGAATTTTTTATTGCTTCGTAAAGTACCTTTTTGCCAACATTTGAAAAATGAATATGTAAAGAAGGGTATGTTCCACTATCGTGTTCATAATCCATAAACATACTTTCAGAGAAAGATTGTGCCGATACTATAAGAAATGAGAGTGATAAGAGAGTTGTTATAAAGGTATTTTTCATGATTAAGGATTTTAGTTGTTAAATTAGAAGCTATTCTATTTGATAGATAACTTTTGTTTTCCAATGCGTTGTATTTGGGGTCAATTGAGGGTCTGTCAAAAACAACTCATACGGCAAATTTATCACTTTATAGCTGTTTTCCAAACAATACTGTTTTATTTTGCTGTGGGTATCGTTGATTGTTCTCACATCACCAAGGTGTGTGGCTTGCACACTTTGTACGGGTAAAGATTCATAATAACTAATATTGTCTCCTATTCCCTCGGTATTAATGGGAGTTTCTATAAAAATCCCACCCCTAAGTTTAACCATGTTTTTGTCTCCTGCCTGCTTTGGAAAATCAATGTATTGAACAAAAGGCGAACTGGTAGGCATTATTCCATTTTCGGCAAGTACAACAAAAATAGTTTGATAGATTTCGTTTAGAGTATCATCAATGTCATTGGTGGAGCAATATTCTTCAATGGCTATGATTTTTTTTGAAGGGAGTAGTTCTACTGAAATATCAGAAGTTGTTGAGGGAATAGATTCGCAGTATGCTTTAATATTTTCAAGTCCGTTAGTTTGGTCTATTTTTATCATTCTTTGCATGAATGGACCAAATACTCTACTAAGAAACGGAAGTTGACCATAGTGTTTCCAGCTCAGTTTCACTCCAGCACTATCAGCTTCAAAAAAGAAAGTGGTAAAGAACGGAGAGCTATTGTCAATAAGTATCTCGTAATCAATTTGTTTGATAAACTCTTTTGAAACTAGCATGAGGTAACCATCTCCTGAGTTATTGCTAGTCCAATGTCTTGTGGCGCCAATGTCTCTCACATTGTCGGAAAGAGAAATTGTCACAGTTGTGTCAACGGCCATCCAAGGATCCCAATTGGGCCACTGTTCAAAATTTTCGACTTGCTCATAAACAACGAATGGACTACTATTTATTTTTATACTTGAATCAACACTAAAGGAAGCATCAAAGAACAAATTGGAAACCACAAAGGCAAACATAATACCTATAAGAGAAAAAAGAATAATCTTAAGAATTTTCATACCTATAATTTATTTCATGTAGCTCCTAAAAACATACAATAGAAAGCTAATAAGAACAACGGAAAAAACAAACAGGATACTTCCCTTGTAGTGTATCCTGTTTATTTTTAGTTCTTTTCTATAAGACCAAAATAGATAAATAATAAATGCGATGGCAAACACCAAAGCAAAAATCCAATGGCCAGGGGTAATATGCTCCATTACTTATTTTGAGAGAACAAATTCAAAATTAACAACAACGTCGTTGTCAATCGCTCTGTCGCCTAAATTTTCAAAAAATGATCCAGAATCATAAATGATATCAAATTTAGTTCGGTCAAATTTGAAAGTCCCTTTGGCGGTTAACTCTGATCCTGATTGATTCAACTCTAATGGAAAGCTAATAACGCTTTTATTGCCTTTGATAGTGAGTTCACCCAAAATGTTGTACTTACTGTTTCCAAGAGAGTTGGAACGAATCATTTTAAAATTCACTTCTGGGTGCTTAGATACCTCAAAAAAGTCTTCGCTTTTAAGATGTTCGATCAGTTTTGCTCTGTATTTGTCAGACTCAATGTCTTCATTCGTTATGGTAGTCATATCTATGGAAAAAGACGCTTTTGCAATCTTGCCATGATCCATAAGTACGCTACCATTTTTAACCGAAACGTATCCATTGTGACCACCTGTTACCTTTTTAGCGACCCATTCGAGTTTACTTTTCTTAGAATCTACTTTGAATTCTTCGGTGTGAGTCGTAGTAAAAGCACTAAAAACAATAAATGCTAGTGCTAAAAAAGAAATTTTTTTCATCATTTTTGTTTTTTATTTGTTAATTACAAATATAACTCTTTAAATCTATAAATATTATATCATTATTCATCATGAAAAAAAACATAGAAAAGGTCAAACAATTTCACGACGTATTTTTAATAGGTAATGAAGAACAACCTATCGCCGAAGTTGGTTCTCAAACATTTAGGTTAAGACACCGCCTAATGCAAGAGGAAAATGAGGAATATTTGGAGGCCTGTCAAAACACCGATTTGGTTGAGATTGCCGATGCATTAGGAGACATGTTATACATTTGGTGTGGTACAGTTTTAAAACATGGTTTGCAGGATGTTATTGAGGAAATTTTTGATGAAATACAGCGTAGTAATATGTCTAAGTTAGATGACAACGGTCACCCCATTTTTAGAGAAGATGGAAAAGTGATGAAAGGGAAAAACTATTTCAAGCCCAACATAGAAAAAATTTTAAAAAAGTATGTTGAAAATAGTTAAAATTCCCATAGATCACCCTCACTTTGCTTATGTAAGGGCGATTCGAAAAAAAGTTTTTATAGAAGAACAAAAAGTAAGCGTTGCCGATGAATACGATATCTATGAAGAAGTCTCAATACATTACCTTCTGAACAACAATGATGTTCCACTTGCTGTTGCTCGATCGAGAAAAACAAAAGAGGGCATTAAACTAGAACGTTTTGCCGTCTTAGCTGAGTTTAGAGGTCAAGGTTTTGGAAAAAAAATTGTGGAGCAAGTCATCAATGAGGTACAAGGAGATAATGATAAAATCTATTTGCATGCTCAGTTACCTGTTGTAACGTTTTACAGTAAACTAGGATTCCAAAAAGTGGGAGATGTGTTTGTAGAAGCTAACATTGAACACTATAAGATGGTGTTTAAACCTCAACAGTCCAATTGAACACATCTTCTGACTTTCCGTATTGAATATCTAACAACTTGTTCTTCAAAGTTAATGCAAAGGAATCATCATTATAGGATTCAAAGTTCATGCACTTATCTCTGTAGGTAATGCTATGAATGGGGTTTACTGTAACTGCGGTACCGACACCAAAGGCCTCTCTTAAGATGCCATTGTCATGAGCATCTAAAACTTCTTGTACAGATACTTTTCGTTCTTCAACCTGTATGCCGAGATGTTTTGCCATAGTTAAAATACTGTCACGGGTAATGCCACCGAGGATACTGTCGCTCAAAGCAGGTGTGACAATTGTGTCATTAATTCTGAAAATGATATTCATTGTTCCCGACTCTTCAATATATTGATGAGATATAGCATCGGTCCATATCACTTGAGTAAAACCATCGTTTTGGGCTTCTTTTGTAGGAGCGAAACTAGCGGCATAATTCCCCGCTGCCTTAGCAAAGCCAGTTCCTCCTTCTACTGACCGAACATAGGATTCTTCAATTTTTAGAGAAGTTTTTCCATTGTAGTAGCTTGCTGTTGGAGAAGTAATGATTAAAAATCGAAAACTCTGAGAGGGTGTTGCTCTGATGTAGTTGCTATCAGCAATCATAAAAGGACGAATATAGAGCGATTTTGTTTCAGATTGTGGAACCCATGCTCGGTCTATTTTTAAGAGTTCTTTCAAACCAGTCATAAACATATCTTTATCGATGGCAGGCATACACAGTCTCAAAGCCGATGAATTTAATCTCGAAACATTATCTAAAGGTCTAAATAGCAGTATGGTGCCGTCCTCTTTTTTGTAGGCCTTCATCCCTTCAAAAACAGCTTGTCCATAATGAAAGACATGCGTTGAGGGATCGAGTTCTAATGGACCATACGGAATAATTTCTTCATTCTTCCATTGTCCGTCATTATAGATAGCGGAAAACATGTGGTCGCTAAACGTTTTGCCAAACGATAGTTGGTCAAAATCGGTAGTATTGAGTTTTGATTGCTCAGTTTTAGTAATTTTCATTTAAGATTTTATTTGAGGTATCTAAAATCGTGTTCATTACTAATATTTAACAGAGTATTGTATATGAGACCAATGACATGTTCAACGTCGGTTTTGTGAACACTCTCAACCGTTGTATGCATGTACCGTAAAGGCAGCGAAATGAGAGCCGAGGCCACACCGCCCGTTGAATAAGCAAAGGCATCGGTATCTGTGCCAGTAGCTCTTGAAGCTGCTGCTCTTTGAAACGGAATGTCGTTGTTTTGGGCCACGTCAATAATCAAATCAAGTAAATTGTTTTGAACGGCCGGTCCGTAAGTCAGGACAGGTCCTTTGCCACTAAAAAGATCACCATGTTTGACTTTGTTTATCATGGGGGTTTGAGTGTCGTGACATACGTCTGTTACAATAGCAACGTTGGGTTTTATACGTTCCGTAATCATTTGAGCCCCTCTCAAACCTACTTCTTCTTGCACAGAATTAGTGATATAAAGCCCAAAAGGCAATTCCTTTTTATTTTCTTTAAGTAGTCTGGCTACCTCAGCAATCATAAATCCACCTATTCGGTTGTCAAGAGCTCTTCCCACATAATACGTATCATTTAACACCAAAAAAGTATCTTTGTAGGTGACTACACATCCTACATGAACACCTAGTTTTTCAACCTCTTCTTTACTAGTACACCCACAATCTAAAAAAATATTGTCAAGTTTTGGAGCTTTCTCGTCACTCCCATGTCTGGTGTGAATGGCTGGCCATCCAAAAATAGCATCAACAGGGCCATTTTTGGTATGGATGTTTACTCTTTTTGAAGGAGCAATCTGATGGTCGCTACCACCGTTTCTTTTGAGATAAATAAATCCTTCTTTAGTAATGTAATGAACAAACCAAGAAATCTCATCGGCATGAGCTTCAATAACCACTTTGTAGCTTGCCTTTGGGTTGATTACGCCTACCACTGTGCCATAGGTGTCCACAAAATAGTCATCAACATATGGTTTGATATAATCTAACCATAATTTTTGCCCTTCACTTTCAAAACCAGTGGGAGAGGCATTATTAATATATTGCTCTAAAAATTGTATCGAGTCTTTGTTGGTGTATGATTTTTTTGACATTGTAATTGAAAAAATGGACTGCAAATTTATGAAAATATAGTTAATTTGCGATATGCAAGAAGTCAAGGTGGTGTTTACTAAGGATGGTAGCAAAACCTTATATGTACCAAATTTGGACGAACATTACCATTCCATTCATGGTGCTATCAATGAAGCCCGACACGTGTATATAAAACACGGTTTGAAGCCACTGACTCAATCCTCGCTGAAGGTGCTAGAAGTAGGTTTTGGAACGGGATTAAATACCTTTTTAACCTTTATAGAATCCTTAGAAACAAGACAAAATATTGACTATGTAGCAGTTGAAAATAGCCCGTTGAACTACGATCTTATTGAACCATTGGAATATCCAGTACAGCTTGAAGTCAAAAAATATGAAAGTATTTTTAAACATATGCACGACTGCCATTGGAATGAACAAATTTTTGTTTCCAACAACTTTTTTTTGAACAAGCACTATGGTTCGATCGAAACGCTGAAGTTAGACAAATCGATTGATTTGGTTTTTTACGATGCATTTGGTCCTAGGGCTCAGAAAGAGATGTGGACGGAAGATTGTTTCTATTGCCTGTCACATTTTTTGAATAATAACGCCATCTTGGTAACTTATTGTGCCAATGGGCAAGTAAAAAGAACTCTAAAAGACATAGGGTTTGTGGTAGAAACCTTAGATGGGCCTCCTGGAAAAAGAGAAATGATTCGAGCAAAATGGATGGCTTAGTTTCAAATAATATACATTTTACTACAACAAATACCGTTTTTAGCAAATAAATTAATACATTTGCAACCCTGTTTTTTTAAAAAATATACAATAGCATGGCTAACCATAAATCAGCAAAAAAGAGAATCAGACAAACAGCAAAACGAAATGCTGCTAACAGCTACTACCATAAAACAGCTAGAAATGCAGTTAAAAAATTACGTTCTGTTGCTGACAAAAAAGAAGCAACAACACTTCTTTCCAGCGTCGAATCTATGCTAGATAAACTAAGCAAGAAAAATATCATTCATAAAAATAAAGCGGCTAATTTAAAGTCAAAATTAGCTAAGCACGTGAATAGTTTATAGTAATTTTTAGCGCCCACTAGATTCAATCTAGCGTTGAAGGTTTGGTTTTCCTAAATTATACACAGTGAGCTATGACAAACTGAGCATAAAATCGTGGTCTGAGGCCGATAGACCTAGAGAAAAAATGGCCAAAAGAGGAGCACACTCACTAACTAATTCTGAATTGTTGGCTATTATCATTGGCTCAGGAAATACTACCCAATCTGCAGTAGAACTTTCCAAGCAAATTTTAGCGTCTTGCGGACATAAGCTGTCATCTCTTTCCCAACTATCCATACAAGAACTTTTGACATTCAAAGGAATAGGTCAGGCCAAAGCAATTTCGATACTGGCTGCTCTGGAATTATCTAGAAGAAAGTCGAAGGAAATACAGCATGAAAAACCTATTATTACGTCCAGCATGCAGGCCTACGACTGGATGAAACACGATTTAGAAGGTTTAGATCACGAGCAATTTTGGGTCTTGTTTTTGAATCAAGCTAATAAAATCATTCAGTCTTATCAAATAAGTAAAGGCGGAATAACGGCTACCGTCGTCGATCCAAAAATAATATTTAATCAAGCACTGTTGGTAAAGGCCACTGGATTAATACTATTTCATAATCACCCTTCAGGAACTGTAAAACCCAGTAAGAGCGATATAGAATTGACTCAAAAAATAAAAAAAGGGGCAAACATTTTAGAAATTACACTACTCGACCACCTAATTATTGGTCAAAACTCCTATTTTAGCTTTGCAGATGAACAAAAGCTATAGATGCTCATTTATACTACTCAAATAACCAATCGAACGCGTTATACCTTACAGTTGATTTTTGAAACGGTGTGTAAAATGGAATACCAACTCACCGATCAAGTATCAATCTTTATTGACTATGAAGGTCCAAAAATAAACTATTCTAGTAAAAAACTGAACGATGAAATACACATCAAACCATTTGGACTATTGGAAGAAAAGGGAATTGTCAATCAAGAGATAGAGATTAACTATTGGAATGAATTACCTATTTTTTTTAAAACAACAGAAGACGATATTCCGTTTGATATGTTTTCTGCCACATTTTATTTGGTAAGCCGTTACGAAGAATATTTACCCCATATCAAAGACCATTACAATCGTTTCATGGCCAAAGAGAGTTTGGCCTTTAAGCATCATTTTTTACATCGACCATTGGTAAATTTGTGGATTAAAGAATGCCAACAAGTCATTCTAAAAAAGTATCCTAATTTTTCTTTTCCTGCTCAACACTTTTCTTACACCTCGACTATTGATGTGGATAATGCCTACTATTTTTTGGAAAAGGGAGTCGTTCGGACTGTTGCTTCTTTTGTTAAGTCGTTTTTTCAGTTCGACAAAGACATGAACAATCTTAGAAAAGAGGTTTTATTAGGGCAACAGCCCGATCCTTTTGATACCTTTGAACACCAATTGAACATCAATCAAAAATATGGTATCGATGTGGTGTATTTTATATTATTAGCTGATTATGGATTGAACGATAAGAATTGTTCCGTTTACAGTCGAAAATTTCAATTATTAATCAAACATTTATCCGACTACTCGGAAATAGGGATTCACCCTTCTTTTTCGTCCAACTCAAAACTTGAAATTCTTGAAAAAGAGGTCAAACGATTGGAAAGTATTATTAAAAAAGAAGTGACTAACTCTAGACAACATTTTCTTCAATTAGAAATCCCCAAGACCTACAGAAACCTAATTGAACTATCCATAGAAGATGACTACACAATGGGATATGCTTCAATGCCTGGTTTTCGTGCTAGTATTTGTACGCCTTTTTATTTTTATGACTTGGAGCAAGAAACGGCCACCCAGCTAAAGCTCCATCCGTTTAGTGTGATGGATGCCACCTTCAAATATTACCTTAATCAATCTCCTGATGAGGCCTTGAAAAGTATTCAGCAAATCATCCATGAAGTAAAAGTGGTCAATGGTCATTTTATTTCTTTGTGGCACAACGAAACATGGAGTGATTTTGGAATTTGGAAGGGCTGGAAAAGGGTGTATGAAAACATGTTAAAAATCGTACAATCTTGATAGTCTATTCTAAAAACAAACACATTGATTTTGACAAATGGGACGATTGTATTAATCGAGCCGTTAACTCAATGCCTTATGCTTACAGTTGGTATTTGAATTTGGTTTGCCCCAACTGGGACGCATTGATATTAAATGACTATGAAGCTGTGATGCCATTACCATGGAAGAAAAAATGTGGTCTAAAATATATCGTTCAGCCCTACTATTGTCAGCAATTGGGAGTTTTTCACACCATGCAGACAGTACAAGTTGATGATTTTATTAAAGCCATTCCCAAACACTTTATTTATGTGTCTCAAAATTTAAATGTATCAAATGGCAAATCTAGATTTGCCATTAAGAAAAATACCAATTATGAGTTGCTATTAAAGGATATTAATGTTGTACGACAGAATTATGCCAAAAACCACCATAAAAACATAAAAAAAGCCAACAGTAGGGGCGTGGTAATTTCTGAGAAGCCTGACACGCCCTCACAATTTTCCGAAAAAAAGTCAGTGGCAGGTAGGAATTTTATGAATGAAACATTAATCTCAACAGAACATATGGTAATTAAGACGTTGACTCATCAATCAAAAGGACAAATTTATACCGCCTCGTGTCAAGGTCAAAATTGCACTTCAGTATTCCTTTTAACCGACAATAATCGTTTAATATTACTCACTTCTTACAGCGATGAATTGGGTAAGAAAAGCCGTGCGTATTTTTTTCTCCTAGACTATATTTTTTCTCTCCCACAATACAAGCATTTTATTTTTGACTTTGAGGGCTCAAATATCAAGACCATTGCCAAAATAAACGCTTGGTTTGGTGCGACTGAAAAACACTATTATTCAATTCGGCGTTTCTTTTGGCAAAGTTTCTTTTGAATACATAAGAGTACTGTCATAAATTCATATTTTTTTTTAAAGAACTATGCAGTTTGTTAACAATAATTTTCTGAATTTTGTACTTCTAATTTTTACATATGCAGTTTTTAGAATTAATATCAGTGTTTTTGATGGGTGGTCTGAAGTTCTTTTTTGCCGTTCCACTGGCACTGACCTATGATTTCTCCTTTTGGCAAACCTTTCTTGTTACTTGCTTCGGTGGGGTTATTGGTGTTTTGTTTTTTGCCCAGTTTAGAAAAGTCATTTTGAAGATATACTACAAACTGTTTCCATTTAAACACAATAACACTAAAAAACGCGGTTTCAAAAAAACCTTAGCCATTAAGACCGGCAAAAAATACGGTCTGTTTGGAATAGCCGTTCTAACACCTGTAGTTTTTTCCATCCCAATAGGAACCTTTATTGCCTTGCACTTCTTTCCAAACAAAAAGAAAACCTTACCCATCCTGTTTGCCTCTGTACTTGGTTGGTCGTTTGTGTTAACGTTGGTTTGGAATATTAATGTATAAACACCTATTTTTTGATTTAGACCGAACCTTGTGGGATTTTGAAAAAAACTCTCAAGAAGTACTTAATGAGCTGTTTGAAGAACATCAACTTCATAATAAAGGTATTGAAAGAGCTCAAGATTTTATCCAAACATATAAGACGAT
>CAXDOW010000069.1:0-10901 GCA_963991165.1 uncultured Flavobacteriales bacterium
TCCTTTTTTCTTTTTTCTATTCTGTATGTCTTTTGTTTGATCTAGTTCACACTTTGGGCACAAAGGTGTTCCAACCGCCTCAAACTCGTCTGTTACTTCCCCACATTGAGGACAATACCACCACTTTGTCATATTGCACACGCTCCAGATTCGCAACCCATGTCTTTTTCTGTTTCACCGTCACCATCTGGAGTATTTGCATAATAAAAATTCTTTAGCCCGTACTTATACCCATAGATTTGATCTTTAATAATAACACTTAGTGGAATATTACCATCATCATAATGGGAATAATTATAATACAGATTGGTACTCATGCTCATGTCTACAAACTTCTGTATTACAGCAGCAATGTTTAATATTGCTTTGTTATCGGGCATATCCCAAGCCATAGTATAAAAATTCTTTCTCATGTGATAGTTTGGCACCAACTGTTTAAGTACACCATTCTTTGCCTTCTTATGAATTAGCAGGGATCTGACCGGTTCAATTCCATTTGTAGAGTTCTGAATAACGGAGCTAGATTCGCAAGGCATAATAGCAGATAAAGTAGAGTGCCTAAGACCATATTTTTTAATCCTCTCACGCAATCCCTCCCAATCCATATTGTAATTTGGTTTAATTAATTCATCTACAGTTTTCTTGTACCAGTCGATAGGTAAAAGACCATCTGAGTATTTAGTCTCATCAAACTTAGAACATGCACCTTTTTCTTCTGCCAACTCACAGCTTGCATTTAGCAGATTCCACTGAATCTGCTCCATAGTTTCATGAACCAACTCTAGTGCTGCGGGGTCTTCATACTTTAGTTTGTTTTTAGCCAAGAAACCAGCAAGGTTAGTAATACCAATTCCAAGTGATCGCCTATTTTTGGTAAAGTTTTCGCCTGCAAGTACGGGGTAATCTTGATAATCAATAACGGAGTCGAGAGTCCGCACAGCAATGCGACACGCTTCTTCAATATCTTTCTCGTCGTTCATTTCCAGCAGGTTCAACGCCGACAAAATACAAATTCCAATCTCACCTTTTTCGTCGTCAATAGATTTAATAGGGTTTGTTGGATGGATAATCTCTTGACAAAGATTTGACATATAGCATGGTACACTCCACGACCCATGTGCATTGGCTGAGTCAATGTTCATACTGTAGATGCGTCCAGTTTCTAGACGCTCACGAGCAAATATCTGTGCTAATTGCCTTGCAGGAATTTTCTTCTTGAATTTAAGAGATGTTGCCCTTTCATATTTTAAATACAGTTCTTCAAACTTTTCATTGTCTCCGAAGGCTTCATATAAACCCTTCGCCTCATGAGGACTGAACAGGGTTACATCTTCGTTTGCAACAAGTCGATCATAAAACAGCTTGCAGAACTGAACACTATAGTCTAGCTTACGCACCCTGTTGTCATCTGTACCGGCGTTGTTTTTGAGAACCATAATGTCCTCGATCTCATAATGCCAGAATGGTACATGTACCGTAGCAGAGCCTCCACGAAGCCCGTTCTGAGATGTTGATTTAACTGCCGACTCAAAGTTCTTTAAGTACGGAATAAGTCCTGTGTGGATGACTTCTCCACCTCTGATGGGTGAGTTGATTGGTCGCATACGTCCGATATTAAGTCCAATTCCTGCTCGTCTAGCGGTGTACTTTCCAACAGCGTGTATGCTACTAAAAATAGCATCAAGGTTGTCCTCCACATCGACGAGAACGCAGGATGCGAACTGACGAATATTGGTACGCACACCAGCCATAATAGGAGTAGGAAGATTAATCTGAAACGTGGAGTAACAGTCATATGCTTGCTTTACTTCGTTAATATCATCGAATAAACACATGGCAATAGCCATATAAGCAAATTGTGGAGTCTCATAAATATCCCCTGTACTTCTATTTTTTACCAAGTATTTATCAATCATTTGCTGTAAACCAGCATATGTAAACATATCATCACGATTATGATTGATGTACTTTCCAAGAGTGTCAATTTCCTCTTCAGTCCATTTCTTTTCTAACTTTGAATCATAGATACCATTATCTACATTTCTACGGATGAACATCAGAAAGTCAGTGGGTTGATCTCCATAACCCCAAACTTCTTTTCTGAGTTGCATGTTTAGTAGTCTAGCGGCGACATACTGATAGTTGGGTGCAGATGTTGAAATCAAATCGTTTGCTGACTTGATGAGAATCTGATGAATCTCTGAGCTAGTAATCCCATCGTACAGGGATAGGTTCGCGTTCATCTCAACATCAGAGAGTGATACACCGTTAATACCTTTAACTGCCCAGCTTACAACCTTGTGGATCTTTTCTACTGAGAAACCTTCTTTAGATCCATCACGCTTTGTAACCTGCATCTAGTTTTTCCTTATCTTTATACAAATGTTTTCTTAATATATAGCGAGTTCTTGTACTCTATTATAGTCTACTAAACCCATTTTGTCAAGGGTAAAGTATAAAAAAACCTCTCTAAAGAGGCATTATTCCACTAAAGAGAGGTCAAATTTATTGTTTGATAGAAAGTTCGATTCCGTCACCGATGTCGATAATCATATAGTTTTCGCCATCACGCTTTACGAACTTAACTTTATCCATCATTCTTTTTGCTTTGTCGATATCTTTTTGCTCAATGCAGTACTTGTCCATTACTTTATCAAGTAATATATCTAGTAAGCTCATTGATTGACGCTCCAAGCTACTGCTTCGAGAATATCTACAAGGTCTTGACGCTTACTGCTGGTCAATGACTGGTTATCCAAACCGATGGCGTTTTGAACTGCATATTCTACAGCATCACCGAACCCATCGTACTTACCGGAAAACTCTGTATCAAAATGTAGGATACCCGCCATAATATTAAAGTTAGCGAATTGACCTGTTGTTTTGATGATCTTATCGTCATCTCCTACAACATCTGCAAGCTCTAAAAAGAAACAACTAACTAGGTCAGCATCTTCTTTTGAGAAGTTAATTTTAACGATGTTGTCAACCAACTCTTTGTTTTCTAAAGATGGTTCGTCAACCTTTATATCTGTATCGTCTGGTACAACATTAACGATATCTACATTATTTTTAACCCATTCAAAAACAGGTTCACCAAATAATCCAACCACACACAGAATAGAGGCTAGAATAATTCTAAGTTGATTGCTCATCTTCAATCTCCTGAATTGCAAATAGCGGGAAGATTTTCTTGAGTTCTCTAGCAGCATCCTTCATGCCTTGACCCTCACAACAGTCAACCAAGTGTTCCCAACACTCAACTATATCAACCAAACCGTCACAAGTATCTACATGTTCAGGTGCGGGTGGTAACGGTGGTGCAGGCGGTATAGGGTTAGATGGTATAAACTCTTTTACCTTTTCAAAAATAATTGGTGCAACTAAAATAGCAGCAGCACCAAGAATTATCCACTGAAACGTATTCATTTACTTTCCTCCAATTTCTTCTAAAATATTGTTAAGTTCTTTATCCGATAGATTTTTGCCAACGTCGATGAAAGCATCGTACATTGTACTTCTACGTCCACTTCCCTTGACCTGTTTCCTGATCTCTCTTTTGAGAAAGAGTTTAAATAACCAAGAAGGATTCCGCAGTTCCCCACGAACCTTGTTTTCGCTTCTGCAACTCCACCAAAGTTTTACAAGATTGATGATGATGTTGATAATAATTGAGATAGTCACTGGGTCTATCCCAAAATTCTTGTCTTTAACTGCAACATGAGAAGATATTCTTGTTGCCACCCTTTTTAAGTCACTCATAACACCTTATCCAATTGTTTAATCATGGACTCTGCACTCATTCCGCCGACATTTGTTTGCAGTGGTTTATTCAAATTATCTTTATCTAACAAGATAATTGTAGGGTACGAAGTCACTTTATAGTACGAGAAAAACTTCTTATGATCTTTATCGTCTACATCGAACACAAAAAGTTTTGCATTTTTATCTTTTAGAAACTTAACCATCTTTTTGTCAGGCCAAGTATTCTTGATCATCTGCTGGCATGGTCCACACCATTTAGCTCCAAAGTGATATACATTGTATTCTGGTTTCATTTCTGCGGCGACAGACTCTTCTCCATTTTTATTTTCGCAGGCTGAACATCCGGGACAAAGTGTTTTGTGACCATCTCCGTGGGTAATATAACCAGAACCATCACAAAGTTCTTCGTCGTCTTTGTCTGGCGTTGTATCTGGATTACTCATGACAGCAACAGCTAAACGTGTTGCTTGATAAGCTCTCATTTTTTTAGAGTGC
Source organism: uncultured Flavobacteriales bacterium (assembly GCA_963991165.1). GTDB lineage: Bacteria > Bacteroidota > Bacteroidia > Flavobacteriales > UBA7312. The sequence goes on from CAXDOW010000069.1 coordinate 4,261, forward strand.
CTGTCGCAATCCTGTGCAGATGTTCCGCTGCAACCAACAAACAGTAAACATAATGTTAATACTAATACTAAGTTTTTCATTATTAATGCCTTATAGGTAGGAATTGAATCCATAATTTGGAAGTTTTCTCGCTGGAAAACCATCTACATCACTAAAAACCCATGCACCCCAATTACCCGACAGCATTCCTCTGGCATCTCGTTCTCTAATCCAGAAACTACCATCTGGTTGTCCGTGAACTTTGGGACCACTATTCCATTTACCCCAGCTATTTTGAACCAAGAATAGCATTTCATTATAACGCTCTCTTGTATCATCACAGGCGATCCAAGCCATCGCATGTGCCCAACTACCAGATTTCTTTGCGATACCCTTTGAGTCTCGCCTACTAGAAAATCCGTAGCCAGAACAAACGGAAATACCATAACCATTGGCTAGGGCATCTCTAGCTTCTTCGATTGTTGTGATTGCAGATATTGTTTTGACCTGATGTTTACTTGCCTCATCAATATAAATACTGTTGGGAATATTATGTCTTGCACCCAAGCTAGAATCATACTTTGATAAATCTACTTTTCCATAATCTTTTCTTAATAGAATACCACCTTTTTCATGGACATATTTAGCAGCACCAGAACAAGTCATGCCTTGTCTTTTATGTCCTCTGCTTTGATAGATAGCCTCCGTTGCGCTTCTAGCTACAAAATCTTCTGACTCACCCTTAATGTCAATTTCAACCGCTCTTGTTATGTCTATAGCATTTCTAGTAGAATGACTGACACAATCACCAGTTGTTTGCTTTTCTGCTGGGCCAAAACCCTTATCGAATTTAAGCAGAGAAAGAAAGGGCAGGGAAAGTTTACCTTCCCCTGCTCCAAATAGCTTATAAGCAGTAGCACCAAAGAGTGGAGTCTTTAACCGGCCTAACAATTCTGCGGTTTCTTCTGGGTCACACACAGCACCATCAAAACCGTTGCGATATGCGTTAAGCAAATCGCGTGGCGTGTTAAAGTCCATTGTTTACTCCTATTCTCTTAATCTTTCGGTGAAGCGTCTTTGAGCCACTTAATAGCGGTATCAAGACCAACAGCGATGATTGGAACAACAAGCGGAGTGTAAAGTCCGATATCAACAACATCTAGGTTTTCTGCAACAACGGTCAGGGCTGCTGCACCGCCCACCAAAAGGGCATTCTTGATGACAACCGAAATGTCACCCCAGTTTAAAGTAAACCTTTTACTACCTTCGCTCATTTTTTATTCTCCTGTGAATAAATTTGAAGATGAATTAAAAATCCTTCATGAATACCTTTAGCAACCGTGTAAGGGTATCCAACAAAATGTATGGGTCTTCCATGAACGGAGACGGTTTCGATGTCAATCTTTCTGCACATGCTCAAACAAGAGTTGAACTCTGTCAGAAAATCATCTCTTTTATCATCGTCGATAACCGTCAGCCAATCAAACCCCTGTCTACAACTACCATTGTCTTTTGTCATTTCTAAAAATGATTCGTTACACCAAGTTAATCTACCCTTGATATCTGTCTCAAAAAGCGGAGTCTCGTTGTAGTGAAGAGCGGCTTTTGATCTTTGATCTAATACCTTTTGTCTAGCTTCTATTCTGTCACATGCCTTTTTCAATGAATTTACAGTATCTTTTAAAGATTTACCACTGTTAGGTGTAACTTCTGCTTTAATAACTTTAATTGATTCTTTGAGTTCCTCTTGGCTTCTTTGAAATGACTTAAAGTAAGAAAAGGCTTTATACAAAAATCCCAACAATGCGACGACAGCGCCGACAAGTGTTGCTAGTGCTCCTGCAAATTCTGATGTTAACATTGTAAACCTCCATAAAGGAAAACCTAGCCCCCATCTCTGAGGGCTAAGTTAATTTTGCATAGAAGTTTATTCTTCAGGGGCTTCTTTACTCTTGAAGTCATCCTGAATTGGGTTTGCAGAACCATCTCTGTAAACAAATTCGCCGGGAATAGCACGAGTGGTATTCGCAGCAGAGTCAGCAGAGTTGGTTGCGCCACCAGCAACAGCAGGGTTAATGTAGTTCTTCTCAGATCCACCACCAGTGATAGTTCTGAAAGAATTAATACCCGAAGCTGGAGCAGCCAATGGATTAATAGTCATATCGCCATAGTCACGAGTCGTTTCAAGACTAGCGATATTGTCACGAACTGGGTCAGGACCGGCTTGACCACCAATCAGGGTTGTGTTAGCAACACCACCAAGAGTAGTGGAAACATTACCACCCTTAACAACCCACTCAGTAGCACCAGCCTGATAAGCGATTGTACCACCAGAAACAGCTTTGTCAACACCAACTCTGTCGGTAAACTGACTACCAGTTCCATCGTTAGCAACAACCTTTGAGCCAAAGCTCTGACCTTGATCGTCAGCAATCTCAGCCAAACTAAGGCTCTTGGTCATGACACCAGCGGCGTTTGAACCACCACGAATAACGGTTCCACCGTCTCGGCCTTCTCCGTTACCAAGAGCTTCATCACCAGCAGCGGAAGGACGTTCAGTAGGCATCGTAATTCTCCTAATGAAATAAAAAATGTGAGATTTCCCAGTTTCCTAAATGTAGTCCAAGTCCGTTATATTATACACTTTTTTTGAGTGAAATCCTCATCTTTTCAAGATTTTTCCCAATTCTTATTCTGACAGTCTCTCCGCACACCTTCCTGCTCTTCGCAATCTCTGTAATTGTCATATTTTTATAGAATCTATCGAAAATAATCTCAGGGTCATCACAAACTGACTCAATCACATCCCTCATTTCAAATTCTGCCATAGGATTCTTGGGATCAGGAATTGCACTTGTTAGTTGATGCTTGTTGCTTTTGTTTATTTTAACCTGACCAAGACACTCAAATCGTACTCCATTGTGAAGATATGATGTAAACTTTACATTATTAGATTTTTTATATTTGTTGACGGCCCTAAACAGTGCCTTTAAAACACAGTTTTGGATTTCTTCTGAAGTCAAACTATTTTTGAAAGAAGAAGCTGCATTATAAGCAATTTTCATAGTGTCAACATCGTTCAGGTACTGTTCATATTTATCCATGTTAATTCTTTTTTTCCTCAAGATTATTAATAAGTAGGGTTTCAATATCGTTTCTAACATCTTTAAAGTCAAACATTCTACCGACGCCAAGGAAGAATCTGTATCTGCTGCATATCTTTAATACTTCAACCCCTTCGCTTTTTTCAATTTTGTCTTTAATTTCTCCTGTAATATTAAAATTGGTGTGTCCCATCCAGCAGTCGAAGCTCTGCGTCATAGAAACTTTTTCCATAAGTTGGTCATCAACTGGGATCGTAAAATTAGCTTCAGATTGTGAAAGCATACTTTCTAAGTCTTCTAGCTCTTCTTCGTCAAGATCTTCCAGGGGAATGTCTGGCAACATGCTTTTGTTGACAATCATTTCTAACAAGGGGCTATCTAGCTGGGATTCTATTATGTCTTCATATTTTTGCCATCCTATCTGCATTTTCTTGTTTATATTTTTCATGACAGACTCCTTACATTAGGTCAGTTGGTTTAATTAGTGGGTCTTCCTTATTGCTTTCCTCCTTCTTTTTAATTGTTTCTTCTTCATCTATTTGGTCAAAGATCTTTTGCTTTTCTAGCATTTCTTTGACGAGCATAAACATTTCTTTTTGCCTACCATCTGCAAGAAAAGCGTCTTGTGCCACTTTGAGTGTTTGAACTTGAAAACTTACCGTTTGTATTGAAGCTAGCAAAGTTGCAAACTTTTTAATTATTTCTTCTGAATAATCCTCTAAGGCTATATCTATGTATATTTCACCACTGGCATCAATGCTATACTGAAGGCTTGCGAGCGTACTTCTTTCATCTTCCATTTTTACTCCAATACCTTTAGGATTTGATTAGCTGTATTTTCCCAAGAGAACTTTTTGGCAGTTTCAATTCCAGCTTGATTCAAAGTACCCTTCTTATCAAGGATAAACTTTATCATCTTCATATACAAATCAAACTCAGCGTGTTCTGTGATTTTTGCCCAGTTACCCTGACCAAAGAACCACTTGCCATCAAAAGCTGGCTCTACATCGCTTATCGTCACAAGTCCGCTGTTTTCTTCAGTGCAAAACTCAGTATGAGCAGAATAGTTGGTGGTTATTACATGTTTACCAGCGGACATCATTTCTAAAAGTTCCAGATTCCAGCCTTCTCCGCGAGAAGGAAAGACACCGCAATCTACTTGAGACATTATATTATACACTTCTGCCTGTGTCTCAGCCCTTGGAATTAGCTTGACTTTTGGATGGTTATAAAGCTGATGCCATCGAGCATCTTCTTCAGGGGAGTTAAATGGATTGCTACACATCATCCATAACTCAGCATCCTCGCCATGCTCAAGCACTTTTTTGAAAGCGTTAATGAGAATATCGTGACCCTTGCGGATTTCCCACTTTCCACAGTTGAAGAAGATTGTCTTATCGTCCTGTCGCACTGGTGCTGGCGGGAATAGTTCTGCGTCTACACCAAGAGGTACAACGCTGATCTTGTTTTGATGCCAATATCTAGGATCTGACCATTTTTCATTAATATTATTTAAACATATATTTCTTGCCCACTGAGAGCAAACCATTAATTCGTCACAAGAACTTAGATGATGCTTCTCTTGGCTGTTGAACGTATCCAACTCAAAGATAGGAAAGCCAATAAATTTACCTGACCCTATACGTTCTGCCATCTGGTTCTGATGCCAGATTTTAATACATGGTGCTTTAGGATCAAAAGTATTCGCAACTTCCATGCCTTTCCTAACCGCACTTGCATCTTCCTGATTGGTGACTTGCGGTTGCCCGATAGAAAACAGGGAAACTTCTGCCTTATTCTGTAATGCCTTGAGTATGTTTAGTCCAGCTACGCCGTAGCCAAGCTGATTGATTGGTGCTTGTAAGTTAATTTTCATTTCTTGAATACTCCTGAAATAAATTCCTCTACAGTTTTAGTATTGGGGTTGCTTGCAAAATAGTTATTTACTGCAACTTTAGCAGATGATTTCTTCTCACCCATAACCACCATAGCTTCGATACACTCTGCAATCAGGGGGTTGGCTTGAGTCTTAGGTTTTGCCTGAGATGATTGCCGTAGTTGATCCATCTGCTTCTGCAACTTAATCCTAGCTACTTTGTTTCTCATTCTTTGTAGTTCTTCTTTTTCTCGACGTAATTCTTCCGCTGAGTCAAGAGTACAATGTGCAGCTAGATATTCTTCATTACCTGTAGCGACAGCAAAGAGGTCTTGATTATCTACGCTACCCACCTTATCTGATAATCTAAATGGTTCTACTCCACCCTCTTCTCCAGCAATAAGACCAATAAAAAAACAAATACCCATAAACACAGCAATTGCTGTACCCAAAATCTTGGCAGTAAACATTAAGCTCTCTGGCGACATTGATTTATCCTGAAGTGAAATGATTGTGACCTCTGTATTATACCATACATCGACCATTTTTCAAGTGCGCTTTAGAAATTTTCAGAAAAAAACCCCATCAAGCATCCGGCTCGACAGGGTTTTGTCTTGGTTGTAGTTAGTTACGTCTTTTATACCCGACGTTTAACCAAGAATTATGATTGGCTTCTAGGAGTGATTGTTGAAGGGTCAGGCCCAAGAGAAATCTCGTCTGCCATGATACAAACAGAGCTTTTCTTTTGTTGGTTATCATCTTCATAATCATCAATCTTGAGCTTTCCTGTGATCGAAACTAGACGACCCTTGGTGAGCATGGGATTGAGGTTCTCTGCCATTTTTCCAAAACACAAAACATTGACAAAAAGAGTGTCGTCATTACGACGATCATTAACTGCCAAGCGAAACTTAGACATAGGTGTACCTTTCTTTGTTTCAAGAAAATCTGCATCCTTTGTCAAACGTCCTGCACCATTCCAACAATTCTGATTCATAATTAAACTCCTAAAGCTGACCGTACTTTTCCACGTACTACCTGTGTATTACCACGATTTGAAACGCCCGTGGTAGCGTTGTAAACTGTTTCAGTAAAGTTTCGGTTTAGACCCAAGGCTTTTCCAGCCCGAAGAGTCTCTCGCTTGTTGTTTCCATAGACCGTACCCGTAGTCTTGTATGCGACTGCGGTTACTGGGTTTACTGTTTCGCCACGGTACTGACCGCCAGCGATAGAACCTGTAAGCTCACCCTTTGTGTTAAAATAGCTGTTTGGCAATCGCGTGAGTGCCGTATAAAATTCATTACTTTCCATTAAGATCCTCCTAAACTTGGATTAAATACTGTGGATGCAGTTGCATCCTGTTTAACTTCTGTGTTCTTTGCTTCTTCAAAGGTAGACAATCCTTCCGTCAGATAACCTTTCAGCTTATCAATTTCTGCGTCGATTGCCACCTTTCTTTCTTCCAAGGTTTGAATTTCACGCTGCACATTCATCAGATGCGCTTCTACCATTTCCGCCATGCTCGGCATTTCTCTTTACTCCTGTAAAATGTTTGAATGGGTTTGTCTCGGTTTACTATATTATAGTCTATAAACCGATATTTGTCAAGTGTTTTTTTGGAAAAAACCTAAAATCAATTCTTTCTTCAATCTGTTTTAGTATTTTGTTGTAACCTTCGCTCC
>CAXDOW010000070.1:0-10186 GCA_963991165.1 uncultured Flavobacteriales bacterium
CCACTTTTGCCAATGGGAAACAATCTTAATTCCATAGAAGTTGAGTGTGGGAAATAGCCATTGATGTCGGGAATAGGTTCTCCATGTGGGTCTAATTTAGGATTGCCTAAAAAATTATCAAGAGCATTGATTAGCTTTTGAGATTTAATATGTTCCAGTTGTTCGGCAACATCGTGAACTTCATCCCAATCAAAGCGTAATTTGTTAACTAAAAAGCATTCCCAAAGACGGTGTTTTCGTACTATATCGCTTGCTTTTTTTAGCCCTTCTTCACTTAAAGAAACGCCTTTATATTTACGGTATAAAACTAATTTTTTATCGGTCAGTTTTTTAAGCATTTCAGTTACTGATGAAGCTTTTGTTTTTAGCTCTTTTGCAATGGCATTCGTGGCTACTATTTTAGACTTATATTGAGATAGCTTTAAAATTGCTTTAAGATAATTTTCTTCCGCTAATGTTGTCATGTCAACAAATTTAATATATTTTTTTGAACTCAATTTAGTTTTGCCTAAATTTGATAAATAAATTATATTTTTTATTTAGAATAATTAAAAATAAGTATATACATTTGTCCCGAATCTTAAAAAAAATAGTTATGATTAAACACAACAAATCAATATTAGCATTTCTTTTATTCGGTGTTTTTATTGCTTCACTCGATTCAGTTTTTTCTCAAAATAACTCAAAACAATTTTCTGATACTTATGCTGACATATTTGGGCAAGTCACTTGTGAAGGAGAATCTATCTCATTTGCATCAATCGGTATAAAGGGTACAACGATGGGAGCTTCAACAAATCAATTTGGTCATTATAAGTTGAGTAATATCCCTTTTGGTAAATATAGAGTGTTTGTAAGTGTAGTTGGCTATAAAACTAAAGAGTTGGTGGTGGTACTTTCTAAGGGGGAAAGCGTTGAAGTGAATTTTGATATTGAAAAAGATGTAATGAATATTGATGAAGTTGTCGTATCGGCTAATAGGAGTGAACAAAAACGTAGCGAAGCACCAGTAATTGTTAACACACTCTCTCACAAACTTATAAATTCTACACAGTCAATAACTTTGGGAGAGGGTCTCAATTTTTCGCCAGGACTAAGACTTGAAAATAATTGTCAGAATTGTGGCTTTACACAAGTTCGTATGAATGGAATGGAGGGTGCTTATTCACAAATTTTAATAAATAGTCGCCCTATTTTTAGTGGCTTAGCAGGCGTTTATGGTTTGGAATTAATTCCTACAAATATGATAGATAAAATTGAGGTAATTCGTGGAGGCGGTTCTGCTTTATATGGAGGAAATGCTATAGCAGGTACTATTAATGTCATTATGAAAGAATCATCTGTTAATAGCTATGAAGTAGGATCAAATTATGGCGTTTCTGGTATTGGTGCTGACGGTAATCAGAGCAATGATTTTTCAGTAAATTTTAATTCTTCGGTAGTTTCCATAAATAATAAATCGGGAGTTTCGTTGTATGGTTTTAGTAGGAAAAGAGGGATGTATGATGCCAACAACGATGATTTTTCTGAGATAGCTCCTTTAGAAAATCTAACTTTTGGAGCTAAAGCCTTTCATAAATTTGGGTTAAGAGATAAACTAACGTTTGATTTTTTTGGAATTAACGAACAACGTGATGGAGGAAATAAGCAAGAATATCCTTTGCATGAGCGAGATATAGCAGAATCGCTTACGCACAGTATGAAAGTGGCTGGACTTAAGTATGAGACATATGTTAGGGAATATGATTTACTAACGTTTTTTGGTTCAGGACAATTCTTAGATAGAGATTCATACTATGGTGCAGAACAATCCTTAGCTGATTATGGTTATTCAAATGGAAAAACGTTTAATATTGGAAGTCAATACAAAACTCAATTTGAAAATTCGTCTTTAATCATAGGGGTTGAGAATACGACCGACTTTTTAAAGGATAGCAAATTAGGCTATTTGGATTTGGATAGTGTTATTATTGATTGGGGCGATACAACAGTGACACATCCTCGCTATGACAATACGCTAATAGCTGACCAATCTTCTGTCACTACAGGCGTTTTTACACAATATGATCTTAGCTTAGGAAAATTAAAAACATCATTAGGTGTTAGGCTTGACAACTATCATATTGAGGATTTTGCTCAGCAACAAGAAGATAGTAAGACAAATACTGTATTGATTCCAAGACTAAGTGTAATGTATGATTTGCTTTCAGATTTGAAACTAAGGGCTACTTATTCACAAGGCTATCGAGCTCCACAAATTTTTGATGAAGATTTACACATTGAAACCTCAAGATTGCGACAGATAAAACATAAGAATAGCCCAGATTTAAAACAAGAAACAAGTCACAGTTATATGGCTTCTATAGACTTTAATAAATTTATAGGAACGACTCAAACAGGCTTGTTAATTGAAGGGTTTTATACAAAATTAAATGACGCTTTTTCAAACGAATTAGGAGAGCCTGATGAAAATGGTAAGGTAATTTACACTCGAGTAAACTCAAGTGGTGCATTGGTCAATGGGATAAACATAGAACTTCGACTAAAACCCCAAGGAAATATTGAGCTTTCTTCTGGCTTTACAACACAGTTGAGTGAATACAAGGAGTTACAAGATTGGGGTGATAAGGTATTCCTTCGAACCCCAAGCCGCTATGGGTTCTTTACATTAGATTGGGGGTTCAAAAACGGATTTTCTTTATCAGCTAGTGGGAACTATACTGGAACAATGAAAGTTCTATATGAAGGAATCGAGGAAAAAGCTGTGGATGTTAATGGTTTGAAAGATACTGAATCTTTTTTTGACTTAGGACTGAAATTGAATTACACCATAAAGCTTAATGGTACATCCCTGCAATTTCTGACTGGTATGAAAAATATTTTTAACGCATTCCAAAGTGATTTTGATAGAGGTATAGATCGCGATCCAGCTTATGTGTATGGACCGCTCACACCTAGAACAGTCTTTATTGGAATAAAGTTTGGAAATCTTTTAAACTAAATTCTTATTTGATAGTTGATTGAATTTAATCAAGAATAATTGATTTTTTAAGAAAAGCACCAAATAGATTTTGGTGCTTTTCTACAATACGTATCATTTGCTTGAAAACCTAAACTATCCTATTTTTACAATATGGATATCCAATGGCGTTTCAAATCATACCAAGAATTATCAAAAATAGAATTACACGATGTTTTAATTTTACGCCAACAAGTTTTTGTAGTCGAACAAAACTGTCCTTATCAAGATGCCGATGAAAAAGATAAAGACGCTCATCATTTATTAGGGTATGTTAATGACCATTTAGTAGCTTATCTTCGTCTTGTTAAGCCAGGTATTAGCTACAAAGAAATGTCATTTGGTCGTATTGTTACCGCTCCAAACCAAAGAAGTAAAGGTCTTGGTGTTGCTCTCATGAAGCAAGGTATTGAACACTCCAAGAAGCTATATGGAACAACGCTTAATAGAATATCCGCTCAAACTCATTTGTTAGAGTTTTACCAATCATTTGGCTTTCAATCGACCGGAAAAGAGTACTTAGAAGATGGCATTCCCCACACTCAAATGTTGCTTTCTAAATAAAAAAAGTATATTTGTTAAGCACAAATCAAATTCTTCAACAATGAAATATTTACTTCTAACACCTATTTTCTTTATTTTCAACTGTACACCTCAAAACCAAAATCTACCCCCCATGGCAAAAAAAGAGCCAACCCATTTACATTATCATAATGATACCATTGTAGATGATTACTTTTGGATGCGTCTTTCTGATCAACAAAAAGAAGCTGAAAATCCCGATCAGCAAACCCAAGACGTTGTCAACTATCTCAATCAAGAAAACGAGTATTTAGAGGCGCAAATGGCAGAAACCAAATCATTCCAGAAGAAATTATATGATGAGTTTCTTTCAAGAATAAAACAAGATGATGAGAGTTTACCCATAACTTATAATGGCTATTCATACTACACAAAGTTTGAAGAAGGTGAAGAATATGCACGTCATTACAGAAAAGCTACTAGTGAGAATGGCGAAGAAGAGTTACTTTTAGACCTTCCACAAATGGCCCGAGGTCAGGCTTTTTTTAATTTAGGAAGTAAATCCGTTAGTGAAAACAATCGATTTTTGGCCTACAGTATAGACTTTGTGTCCAGAAGACAATATACCATTTATGTGAAGGATTTGAAAACAGGGCAATTGCTCGAAGACAAAATTGAAAATACGACTGGCAGCATAAGTTGGGCCAATGATAACAAAACGTTTTTTTACACTAAAAAAGATGATGTCACTCTACGTTCAAACCAAATTTTTAAACATACCCTTGGTACGGATCCCTCAGAGGATGAACTCGTCTATGAGGAAAAAGATGAAACATTCAGTTGTTACATATACAAAACAAAATCCAGAAAATACCTTATTATTGGTTCTCGCCAAACTCTTTCCAACGAATATCGTTTTTTAAATGCTGATAATCCCGACGGTATTTGGCAAGTGTTTCAGCCTAGGGAACGTAATTTGGAGTATAGGATTATTCATTACGATGACCATTTTTATGTTCTTACAAACTGGCAAGCCAAAAATTTTAGGTTAATGAAAACTCCAGTTACATCCACTACAAAAGACCATTGGCAAGAGGTGATTCCTCATCGAGACGATGTGTTGGTAAATGGTATCGATATATTTAAAAATTATTTTGTTCTGAAAGAACGCAAAAATGGTTTAGACCATTTGAGAGTGAAAAGCTGGTCTGGCGTCGAGGATTATTATATTGATTTTCAAGATCCGGCTTACTCATTATATTCTAGTTCAAATATGGAATTTGACACCGACACCTTTCGTTTTGTGTATAATTCATTGACAACACCACGTACAGTTTTTGATTATCATCTTAAAAGTAAAGAACGAACGATGAAAAAGCAGCAAGAAATTCTTGGTGGACAATTTGATTCAGATAATTATACCTCAGAACGTCTATTCGCGATTAGTCGAGACGGAAAAACACAAATACCCATTTCACTTGTTTACCGCAAAGGATTTGAAAAAAATGGCCAACAACCTCTCTTGTTATATGGCTATGGTTCTTATGGTGCAAGTAGGTCGCCTTACTTTTCTTCCGTTCGATTGAGCTTATTAGATAGGGGTTTTGCCTTTGCTATTGCCCATGTAAGAGGCGGTCAAGAGATGGGGCGTCAGTGGTATGAAGATGGAAAATTGCTTAAAAAGAAAAACACGTTTTATGATTTTATAGATTGTGCTCATTTCTTGATAGAAAACAAGTACACTTCAACTCCTCATTTATATGCTCAAGGAGGCAGTGCTGGCGGTCTATTGATGGGAGCAGTGGCAAATATGTCGCCCAATTTATGGAATGGTATCATTGCTGAAGTTCCATTTGTGGATGTTATAAATACCATGTGGGATGAATCCATTCCTCTTACAACTGGCGAATTCGATGAATGGGGCAACCCCAAGGACCAGGAATATTATGAATATATAAAATCGTATTCACCATACGATAACATTCAAAGTACGGATTATCCTAATTTGCTCATTACAACAGGTTATTGGGATAGTCAGGTGCAGTATTGGGAGCCCGCCAAGTGGATCGCCAAACTCAGAGACACTAAAACTGATGACAAGTTGTTGATGATGCATTGTGATATGGAAGTGGGACACGGTGGTGCATCAGGACGTTTTCAAAGTCTCAAAGAGTACGCTCTGAAGTATGCCTTTCTATTCAAATTAGAAGGTATCAAAAAATAATAGCGATAACAGTCACAATTTTATTGAAAGTTGAAAAAATCTAATCTTCTAAAAGAACAGATTCCTCTTGACCAAATTTAACATTCACATGTTCTTGAAGGGTAGTGGCTAACGTTAAACCTACAACGTCTGCTTTGATAGGAAATTTCTTGTAATTTCGGTCAATAAGTACGGCTGTCATCAGTTTTTTGACAGGTTGATTTAGAAAATATTGAGCACCGTAGATAAGTGTTTTCCCTGAGTTTAAAACATCATCGACTAACACAACGACCTTGTTGTCAAGTTTGCTGTGACTACTTACTTCTACCTCTGATGAAAGAGGATTTTCCTTATCCAATGTGACTTCTATGGTATCTATCTTCAAAGAGGAAATGCCTGTCAAATATTCACTCAAACGTTGTGATAGGACACTTCCTTTTGGACAAATTCCTGCAATAACAATATGCTTTTCCAAATAGTTTTTTTCATAAATCTCCCATGCCATGCGCTCTATTTTTTGGTCAATTTGCTTTGCGTCAAGCACTAGCGTTTTCGTTGATTTCTTATCCATGTTGCTAATTTACACTTTCTTCTTTTTTAAGTTTATAAATAATTCTTTTCCTTTTCGAGCTTCTATAGAATTGGTAGCGATATGCATGCTTTCAATGTCGAAGTGGGTTGAAAAAAGCTGTTGATATTCTTTCTTTGTTCCACCAAATGGAGGATGGTCATTATCAAACTCTTCAGCAAACAAAAGTCCTACTATTTTTCCGTTATCTTTTAATAAATTATGACAATGTTTCACATAAGATGCTCTCAATTTGGGGTCTATGGCACAGAAGAAGGTTTGTTCTATGATAAGGTCATAGTGTCCACTATGGTCAAAGAAATTACTCTCAATTAAATTCGATTGAGGAAAGTCTACAACCCGATTGGAAAATGCTTCTAGAGCTAGAGGAGAAATGTCCAAAATAGTTACATTTTTAAACTCATTTTGATGGAGGTATTCAGCTTCATAAGCTCTTCCGCATCCTGGTATAAGAATGGCGATATCTTTTTTTGACAATGAGTCAACAAATGATTGCAGAGGGGTTGAAGGGTAGCCAATATCCCAACCAGTTTGTTGGTCTTTGTATCGATTGTTCCAAAATTCTTTATTGAGCATAAGTTCGTTTTTCCAATAATACAACATTTTCTACATGATAGGTTTGAGGAAACATATCTACGGCTTGTACTTTGGTTACTTTGTAGTGTTCGTTCATAAGGGCCAAATCTCTAGCTTGCGTGGCTGGGTTACAGCTTACATAAACAATGCGTTTTGGAGCGACATCTAGCAATTGCCCCACCACTTTTTTGTGCATGCCATCTCTGGGAGGATCGGTAATTATCACATCAGGAATGCCATTTTTACGAATAAATTGTTCCGTAAAAACGGTTTTCATATCGCCAACGTAAAATTTACAATTATCTATCTTGTTGTTTTGTGCATTTTCTGTAGCCGATTCTATAGATTCAGGCACTGATTCAACACCTATGACTTTAAGTGCGTTTTTAGCTACAAATTGAGCAATGGTTCCAGTACCAGTATATAAGTCATAGACGATATCGTTGGCTTGTATATTGGCAAATTCTCGAACTATTTTGTAAAGATTATAGGCCTGTTTAGAATTGGTTTGGTAAAATGATTTAGGTCCAATTTTAAACGACAATCCTTCCATTTCCTCAGTGATGTAATCTTGACCTTTATAAGTAACAATGTTTAAATCAAAAATACTCTCATTTCCTTTGTTATTGATGGTGTATAAAAGGGATGTGATTTCTGGAAACTGCTTATCAATATAGCTTAGTAAACCATTTATTTTTTCGGAGTCATTTTCAAAAAATTGCACCAATACCATTATTTGTTTGTTGCTACTCATTCTTATAGTCAGATTTCTTAAAAATCCCCTTTTCTCTGCAATATCAAAAAAATCAAAATGATGTTTTGAGGCGTATTCTTTAACTGCTTTACGAATGGCATTAGAAGGCTCGGCCTGAAGGTGGCATTCGTCGATGTCAATCACTTTATCCCAAAATCCAGATACCCTAAACCCAACGCCATTTCTATCAGTAATGGTCGTTTCTTGGGCACTTTCTTTTTCGGTGATCCACCGCCGATTGGTAAAAGCAAAATCCATCTTATTTCTGTACCTGAATTCCTGTTTACAAGCTAATATTTCTTGTATTTCTGGCAGTTCAATACCACCCAATCGACTTAGGGCATCAACGACTTCTTGTTGTTTATACTTCAGTTGATGTTCATATGACATAAATTGCCACTTACAGCCACCACAAAGTCCAAAATGTTGGCACTTTGGCTCGATTCTTTTTTCTGAGTAAGAATGAAATTTTATGGGTTTTCCCTCCAAAAAAGAACGACGCTTTTTATGAACTAACACATCGCAGACATCTCCCGGAACAGCACCTTCGACTAACAAAACAAGTCCATTATCCAAACGACTAATGGCTTTCCCCTTTGCACCGGCGTCCGAAATAATTACTTTCTCTAGTAACAATTTTTTTCGTTTTCTTCCCATTACACAAATATAGAATTTAAACTTCGGGCGTATTGCTCATTAATCATTGAATTTTCTAAATTTGTATGTATTAAAAACTTCGCATTATGTACAACTCCCAAGAACTTATAGAAATAGAAGAAAAATATGGTGCTCATAATTACCATCCACTACCCGTAGTATTAGCTAAAGGGGAAGGGGTTTATGTTTGGGATGTTGAAGGTAAAAAGTATTTCGACTTTTTATCAGCATATTCGGCTGTTAATCAAGGGCATTGCCATCCCAAAATCATAAAAGCTCTTGCTGAACAAGCTGATACTTTAACGCTAACTTCTAGAGCGTTTCACAACAATATTTTGGGTCAGTACGAACAATACATCACAGACTTATTCGGCTATGATAAGGTATTGCCCATGAATACGGGCGTTGAAGGAGGGGAGACAGCCAACAAGTTAGCCAGAAAATGGGGTTATCTTAAAAAAGGAATTGAAGAAAATAAAGCCCGAATTATTTTTGCCAAAGGTAATTTTTGGGGGCGTACACTGGCGGCCATTTCTAGTTCTGACGATCCAGTATCGTACATGGGATTTGGACCTTATATGCCGGGCTACGATTTGATTCCATACAACGATTTAGAGGCATTAGAACAAGAGCTTAAAGACCCTAATGTATGTGCTTTTATGGTAGAACCCATACAAGGTGAAGCAGGTGTTGTTGTTCCTGATGTAGGGTACTTAGCCGGCGTTCGCCATTTATGCACTAAGTATAATGTTTTGTTTATTGCCGATGAAGTGCAAACTGGGATTGCCCGAACTGGTAAAATGTTAGCTTGCGATTTTGAAGATGCTCGTCCTGACATTTTGATATTAGGCAAGGCTTTATCTGGTGGTGTTTTACCAGTATCAGCAGTCCTAGCAGATGATGATGTGATGTTGTGTATAAAACCAGGCGAACATGGATCTACTTTTGGAGGAAACCCACTAGCATGCAAAGTAGCCCAAGCTGCCCTAGAAGTCGTTATGGATGAAAACTTAGCACAAAACGCCAATAACTTAGGTATCATTTTTAGAAATGAACTGAATGATAGACTAGGACATTTAAATATTGTTTCGAAAATACGAGGTAAAGGACTTTTAAATGCTATTGTTATAAACGATTCAGAGGAAAGTTCAACCGCATGGGATATGTGTATGGCATTGAGAGATAATGGATTGTTGGCAAAACCTACTCACGGAAATATCATTCGTTTTGCTCCACCACTTGTTATTACTCAATCTGAGTTATTACAATGTATAGATATAATAGTAAGCACTTTAGAGTCATTTGAAAAATAATTCGTATATTAGTTTTATGAAACTTATTTGGAACATCGTCCACTTTGCTTTAGCTACTCTTGTTATGATTAGTAGCATGGGTGTTCCAGTCATTATTAATCAATCATCAGCACATTTTACTACATCAACTCATTTTGATAAAAATTATGACAGCTGTACTGAAACATTGACTTCATGTTGTACTAAATCTTCGTCAAATACCACAAAAAATGGGATTCAGTCATTTGTCTTGTGTAAGCCTGTTGCTGAATCTTGCTGTTGTATTGAAGAGACGGAATTTGTCTTTTTTCAGTTTGATGTGCCCATTTGTTTGCCACAGTTAGCTCCTCATTTTGTTCAAGCTTATTCATCGGACTTAAATAGTGGTGTTGCTCTACAAAGAACTATCCAATGTACGCTATTAAATAACCACCTACCACCACCTATATCGTTTTCTAATCAACTATCTGTTTTTCAGGTTTTTAGATTATAATTTTTTGCTGTTCATTTTAATCTAAACAAGATTTCAAAATATTAACAGTTTTAAAAAAATTATAAATATGAAATATATATT
>CAXDOW010000071.1:0-9574 GCA_963991165.1 uncultured Flavobacteriales bacterium
CTTCGTTGTTATAAAAGTTAATATAATTTCCTGGTTCATTATAAGCTAAAAAAATTGACGTAAAATTTAATGTTTAATTTTTGTCTATCCCATTAAATCAAAGAACTTATTTTTTGAACAACAAATTGGAAAACATTCCAAAATGGTCGGCAAAGATACAATACTTTTTACAACCGCAAACTGTTTTAGTTATTTTTTTAAAAACAGCTGAATGTGAAATTTAACTCGTTGCTTGTGCTTTTTCGTTCAAAAGCGGGTGCAAATATAACTTCTTTGGAAAAGCTAACAAATGTTTTGTCTTTTTTTTTGAATTTTATTAAATCAATCTAGTAATTTAAGTCATTTGAGATGCTAATAAGACAGAAAAATTAAAAAAAACGTCTAAACATTAGATCTAAACTATTTGAAAGACATTGTTTTTTGACCCTGGCTAAGGTGTTGATGATGAGACTGGCAAAATTTTACCATTAAATAATAGTCCACTATCGGTTGCAAAATTATATATGAATTGTGCCATTTGAGAAGGTGAAGTGGTGGCATTAAAATCTGGAAATGCTTCTTGTAACATTTCTGTTTGGACAGATCCTAGAGCCAAAGCATTAAATCGCAAGTCAGTAGATTTGAATTCTTCAGCTAAGCACTCAGTTAGAATGGAAAGAGCTCCCTTACTACTACTGTAAGCCGATAAACCAGGAAATTTAACACTTCCTTGTACGCCTCCAATACTACTTATATTAATGATATGGCTTTTTTGGGTGTAATAAGGGAGCATTTCCCTTATCAATCTAAAAACAGAAAAAACATTAACCTCAAAGACGTATTTTATTTCCGCATCTGTAAGCTGACCAAAAGGTTTATTAACGAGAGCTCCTGCATTGTTTATTAAAGCATCTATCGATCCCATTTTTGAAAGCTCTATGCATACAGGAGTGAAATCTGTTTTTGACAAGTCAAAAGCCAAAGTATTTGCCCCTTCATCTTTCAAGTATTGCAATTGTTTTTCATTTCTAGAAATAGCTAACACCTTGTGTCCATTTGACAAAAAACATTTTACTAATTCAAAACCAATACCCCGACTTGCTCCAGTTATTACTACATTCATTGTATCCTATTTATTGCGTCATCAATGAGATGGGCTGTTGTATTATCCTTATTATTTTTCAAAAAATAAAGAATTTCATCATTTACCTTTTTATCATCGCTAATTTCCAGCAATTCAATGGCACAAAGCCAATCACTTTTGTATTGTTTTAGCTCATTCCAAATGGAAGGAATTTCGCTTTTTGACACTTGTTTTTCTCTAACATCACGTACTCGCTGATATAACTGGTGTAGATTTCGCTGATGTTGATTGTAATTAATTTTATGTGTTTTCTCTGAAGGTACAAAGGGGTTTTCTTTAGTATAGATATCTTTGTCAGCTACTCCTGAAAATACTGAAACTATTTCTTGACCAACAGCCATATCGTATATCCCCCACTCTGGTTGAAACAGTATTTTTTCGTTGAAAACAACTGTACAATCTTTAAACGACAGGATCATATTTTGCCCCATGAAGTTTTTGAATACATTGATTAAAAAACCATAGACTTTGACGCCACTCTCAAACTCAAGAGTAAGATGGTTATTTGATATTATACCTAATGAATTTAACTGTTTAACATTCATTGTTTCAAGTGGAGTTGATTGTCCTTTTAACAAACCTACTGGAGAACTAAAACCGTCTTTGTGATATTCTTTACTGTGTCCTACAATTTCTCTGTTTTGGTAAGAAAGAGATGTTGGTGATGATGTGGATACATATACCAATTGATTGTTTTCAACTATCTGATGATTAAATATACCTGACACTTGCAAACCTGAACTGTATTGTGCCGTGCATAAGCCATTGGATTGAATGGCTTTTTCTATGGCTTGTGGTCCTCCAGTTCGAATTGCCATATTGTCAGCGAACTGCTCTAAGACGGTGGTTAAAAAATTGTAGTTTGGCGTAACATACAATTGGGGCTGTGGCTCCGTGATATCGAATGTTTGATGTGCTGCCTCAATAGAATACGGCCATTTTTTGACACTATCTTTAAGACAATTTTCACTCTCTCCAATGGAAGAAAGTAGTCCAGCACCATAAATTTTTGGATGGTCTATATCGCCAATTAATCCATATTCAACGGTCCACCAGTGGAGGTTTCTAATTTTTGCTAATTCTGAAGGTTCCCCCATATCGCCTTGGATTTCATCAATGACTTTTTCAGCTTCAATAACTTCTTCTTGCTTGGTATTGGGATTTTCTTTAATGATGGATAAATGCCTTATAGCTTCATACAGCTCATAATCCTTGGCGGACGGTATGGCTTTGCTACCAATTTCTCCAAACAGCCTGAGGTATTCGGCATACATAGGGTCTGCAATGATAGGAGCATGACCAGCAGCTTCGTGTAAAATATCTGGAGCAGGAGTATATTCTATGTGTTCAATTTGTCGAATATCAGCCGCGATGACTAACACTTTATAGGCCTGAAACTCCATAAACGATGAGGGGGGTAAAAACCCATCAACACACACACAACCCCAACCAATTTTTCCTAGTATATCATTCATCTCCTTGATATTAGGAATGGCATCCAGTGTGATACCTGTTTTTTCTAATCCTTCAAGGTAAGACTTATCGGCAACGTCTTTAAGAAAAGATAAGTTTTTCCTCATCACATACCGCCATACAGCATGATCTTGAGCAGTGTAATTAGGATAGTCTTGGCTAACAACAAACTGTTTTAGGTGAGCGGGTAAATTGGCCACTTGGGCGTTTCCAAAATCTTCAAATGGTGTTTCCATAATAGCAGTTTAGTCAATCAAAATTAACAAATCTATTAAGAAAAACGAATTTTAAAGGTGTTTTGCTAGAGCATTATCATACAATTCTTTATAGTCTTTGACATGACCAAATGGGTGTTCGTCGATGCGTAAGTCACCTTTAGTGACATGACCTAACAAAGAAAAAGGAAATGCTGATTGTCTTAATAGGTCAATGAATTCGTCTTCTTTAGTTTCTCTTACTGTTACCACAATTCTGGATGGTGCTTCGCCAAACAAAAAGGCGTCCTTTCTTATCTCGGCATTGGTCGTAATATCAAAACCAAGTTGGTTTGGTATGGCACTTTCCAAGAGAGTGATAAATAGTCCACCATCAGAAATATCATGGGCTGACTCAACAAGTTGTTTTTTTATAAGTCGTTTAACTATCTCTTGCAATTGGAACTCTTTATCCAAGTCGAAAGGAGGTGTTGAACTACTTTTGTGTCCGTGATAGGATGCTAAATACTCTGATGAGCTAATATCATTGGAGGATTCACCGATTAAAAAGATGAGGTCACTTTTCCCCTTAAAGTTTAAAGACATCAGATGGTTTTTATCGTCCACTATGCCTAACATTCCAATGGTGGGCGTGGGGAAAACGGGTACTTCTTTGCCCTCTATTACTGTTTGATTGTAAAAGCTCACATTACCTCCAGTAACGGGCGTTTTGAATGTTTCACAGGCCTTTGTCATGCCTTTTATGGCTCCAACAAATTGCCAATAAACTTCCGGATTGTATGGGTTACCAAAGTTCAAGCAATTGGTAATAGCACTTGGCTCTCCACCAGAACAAATAATGTTTCTAGCAGCTTCAGCAACGGCCATGGCACACCCTTGCTCAGGGTCGGCATTGACCATTCGTGAGTTACAATCCACAGTCATAGCAAGTGCTTTTTTAGTGCCTTTAATATTTACCACGCCAGCATCTCTGGGTTCATTGGTTGCCATATTGACGGTACCTACCATAGAGTCATACTGCTCATAAACCCACTTCTTGGAGGCAATATTGGGATGAGCAGTTAAGAACTTAGCGACCTCCACTAAGTCCCCAGGAAGTTCAATCTGATCGATTGAAAACAGCTTATATTCTTGATAGTAAGCAGGTTCTTTGAAGTCACGTTTGTATATGGGTGCTCCTCCTCCAAGGACTAAATCATCGGCCGGAACATCGGCAACCAATTCGTCATGCATGTAATATTTTAATCGATTTCCTTCTGTTACTTCTCCTATCTGTTGACAACTCAAATCCCATTTATCGAAAATGCCTTGGACAATGTTCTCCTTTCCTTTTTCCACCACGATTAGCATTCGTTCTTGGGATTCTGAAAGAAGGATTTCCCAATCTTTCATATCGCTTTGTCGGGTAGGCACTTTGTCTAGATGAATGATCATACCATGATGACCAGCCGCACTCATTTCTGAAGTGGAACATGTGATGCCAGCGGCTCCCATATCTTGCATACCTACGATAGCATCGATTTTTCCTAACTCCAAGGTTGCTTCTAGAAGAAGTTTTTCTTGAAAAGGGTCTCCTACTTGAACAGCTGGTAAATCGTCGACCGAGTCTTCAGTGATATCTTTGGAGGCAAAAGCGGCCCCATGAATACCATCTTTTCCGGTTCTAGAACCAACTATAAATACTGGATTGCCAACCCCTGATGAGGTGGCTGAAATAAGGTCATCTACTTTCATAATTCCTGCCGAGAAGGCATTGACCAGCGGATTGGTATTGTAGCATTCGTCGAAGAAGACTTCACCTCCAATAATGGGTATTCCAAAAGCATTGCCATAATCCCCTATTCCTTTGACAACGCCTTTGACTAACCATTTTGTTCGATCTCTATCAATGCTTCCAAAGCGTAAGGAATTTAGCTGTGCAATGGGTCGTGCTCCCATGGTAAAAATATCTCTGTTGATACCACCTACTCCAGTAGCCGCTCCCTGATAAGGTTCAAGAGCTGAAGGATGGTTGTGACTTTCTATTTTGAAAGCACAGGCCAAGCCGTCGCCTATATCGACCAGACCAGCGTTTTCTTCTCCGGCTTTAACTAACATGTGTGGCCCCTCTTTTGGGAGGGTTTTGAGCCACGTAATGGAGTTTTTGTAGGAACAATGCTCGGACCACATTACTGAAAAAATACTGACTTCAGTAAAATTTGGTGTTCGGCCAAGTATTTCTTTTATTTTATCAAATTCTTCTGGTAAAAGACCTAGTTCTACGGCTTGCTCTAGTGTGGCTTCTGTAGTGGTTGCTTGTGCTGACATAGTATTGATATGAAACAACAAAAATAAAAATACCCCTCATTAAATAACACATAAAACGATGGCTTTTTAAAAAGTTTTCAAGAAATGACTACCATATAATTTGCTGGTCTTTCTCGTACCAACTTTCATAAGATGATTGATGCTGTTTTTCTACTTCATTTCTCTTGATCTTCATGGATGGAGTGAGTAGATTATTCTCAATGGTCCATTCTTGTTCTAAAACGACTATTTTCTTGACGTGTTCGTGGGCTTCAAATTTCGGATTGACTATGGATAGTGTTTTACTTAAGCTATTCACCACATCTTCTTTTGGTCGATTTTTACCGTAATCTGAAAGTGTAATTAATGCTATTGGATTTGGTATTCCGTCGCCAACGACACACACTTGTTCAATATTTTTGTTGGCAGACAGCTTCATCTCAATAGGTGCTGGCGCTACGTATTTGGCTTTTGAGGTTTTAAACAAATCTTTGACTCGACCCGTAATCTTCAAAAAGCCATCTTCATCAATGTATCCTTCGTCTCCAGTATATAGCCACCCGTCTTTGATGGTCTCATTGCTTTGTTTTTCTTCCTTGTAATAGCCGTCCATTAGAGCCACGTGCTTAATGAGGATTTCTTTGTTCTCGCTGAGCTTGACCTCACAGTGGGGCAATGCTTTTCCTACGTAACCCATTTTTATGTTATCGTTGAAGGTCACGTGAGAATAACAACAGTTTTCTGTCATGGCGTAAGCTTCTTGTATGTTTAGCCCCAATCGTTTAAACCATTTCATGGTAGAGACGGGAGTAGGCGCCGCTCCTGTAAAAAGATTTTTGGCCTGTTGTAAGCCCAAGCCAGATTTCACTTTCTTTTTGATGAGTGAGGAAACTAAAGGAATGGACAGTAATATATTTAGGCGTTTCTGTGGCAACTTAGCCAATATACCTTGCTGAAACTTGGTCCATATCCTTGGCACTCCCAAAAATACCGTGGGCTTGGTTTCTGCCAAATTATTGGCAAAGGTGTCCAAACTTTCGGCAAAAGACACCATACCGCCTGAGTATAAACTTCCCATTTCGACTAATAGACGTTCGGCAATGTGGCACAACGGTAGATAGGAGAAGAAACGATCTTCTTTGGCTAATGGGATGAGTGGCACTGCGTTGGAAGTAGCAAAGGAAAAGTTATAAAACTTGTGCATAACGCCTTTGGGCATGCCTGTTGTGCCGGAGGTGTATATAATGGTTGCTAAATCGTGTGGAGAGCGAATTATATGTTCTTCAACAGGACTTACCTCTTTTGTCAAATCATCCCAAACAGGATACCCCTCTTCGCTGTAGAACGGATAGGCAATGCAGGGCATATCGGCAGGGATGCCTGGACGCATGCTTTCAAAATCATCCAATTTTCCTACAAAGACGAGCTTTGTTTCGCTGTGTTCGAGGATTTGCTGGATGCTTTCTGCCTTGAGGTTGGGATAAAGTGGCACAGATATGTGACCGGCCATCATTATGGCAAGGTCGCTCATTATCCAATGGGCACAGTTTTTTGATAGGATGGCTATTTTACTTTGGGGCTCTAAATCTAAAGACTTTAGATAGGCCGCCATTAAACGAACTTGCTGGGCCGTTTCTTGCCACGTCCAGGTGTGCCATTGGCCATTTATGGGCTGACGCATGTATAATTTGTGAGGAGATGTTGCTTCCCAATGATAGAGCATTTCTAAAGGCGATTGGTATTCTTGCATAGGTTTTGGTCTTGTTCAATGTTCAAATATAGACTTTTTACAATACCCATTTTAGCACCAGCTTAACTTCTGTTGACTTGTTTCCTTGCACTCGCCCTCCTTTTACTGGGGTGCGATCGAAATACTGGGTTTGAGCCAATTTTACATTGAGTGTTACATTATTAAATTTATACTTGGCAACTACTGCCGTTCGTCGACCCTCGCCATAGTGAAAAGGAACCGAAAAAGAATACATCACATCTGGTTCATAGGCATAAATGCGGCTGGCAAAAGAAGGAGTGTCAAAGACCACAAACCTTGCCGTTATGCTCCATGGTTTTTCAAACGGACGGTAGCTCATCTCCTGTGCCAACAAATAGCCCATTTCTTCGTCTTGGCGATTCCAGTTCACGCGGCTTTTGAAATTGAAATGTGACATAATATATTTAGTCTGTACAAAACCGTTGAGCTGCTTTCTTATGTCAATTTCACTCAGACCCACATCATCGTTAAGGTTTTGGTTTTTGAGTTCATATTTTAGTCGTGCTGACCACTGCCACTTTTTTCTGACCCGGTGGATCAGCTGCAAAAAATAATCATTACCTCTTAGTGGCGATTGGCTATAAAAACTGGCTTCTGGAAAATAAAAAACATCGGCATAGAAGGACAGATTCCAATGGTCCGTTATTTCTAAAGACAAAGCCGTATACAATCCTCTTTCATTGCGAGTGTTTGACTGCTCAGCAAAAGCATTGGATAGCTTGGCATGATAATCGGACGCATAGTTTCTGTACAGGGCTGAGAAAGATAAATTGGGAGCCAACTGTGCATTCAAAGCGGTAAGAAAAGCCATGCTCTTATTTTGATAAGCATACTCTCCAAAAAAGTGAGCGTTTTTGTAAGTAATGGAATAATCCCAAGCAATACCCCATAGTTGGTCTAAAGTATCCGAACCTAAGATGAGTCGTTTGTCATATTGCTGAACTAATGAATAGATTGAGCTTTTGAAATGTTGTTTTTCTAGTGCCAATTGTGCACCAACAAGACGATGTTTCAGTTGTCTTTTGTCTTCTAATTCAGAAGCTGTTCTATGCAGTCCTGTTTCTTGTACTGAAGTAACGATGAGGGTTGAATCCAAAACGTTGGCATCTTGTTTATTAGAAGATAAAAATATCGACAGTTGCCAATGCTTGAGACGGTGCTCATAGGCCGCTCCCCTTTGGTATTGGTATTCTCTGCTGGAGGTATGTGGGCGAAGCACATTAGCTTGTTTGAAAGTTGACAACACTTGTGCCGATTTACTAAATGAAAAGCCTTGATAACACAATAGGCCTTGCCCTAAGGATAATTGATAGTCGCCTAAAATGAGTCGATTATTCTTTCCCTTAATAGTGGCATACATAGAATAAAAGTCTAACCACTGCTCACCAGCGTCTTTCTCAATGGTAATACCGCCCAACATGGACTTGGATTGGGCCGAATAGGTCAGATAACTTTTGTAAGGGTTTCCTACAAAATGACCATTAATATAGTCGCTTTCTTGCTCTAAAAAACGCTGGGCATATAGTCTCCATTGGTGTTGGACTTCTGTGAACGATGGAGTGGCATCGGTAGTGACGTGAACGAATGGTAATAACCATCGTATGCTTTGTCGGTCTAACCCTTTTATGGCTTGAAGTTCATAAACAGAGCGATAGTATCCTTTCTCTTTTCTATAGTTGACAATCGATTGGGCTTGTTGACGGTTGATAAACGGCAATTGCTTCAATTCATATACTGAACATTCATTTAGATCAATGGGGTTTTCTAAACGTTCGTAAATGGTTGTTAGGATTTCCTCATCAATGGTTTCGTTTTGCTCCAAATAGTCTTGAAAAAGAACCGGTAGCTCTTGAGAAAAAACCAACAGTGGCATGAATAAAAATAGAACTATCCTCGACACTATTCAAACCGATAGGTTATTGCCATTTGTGGTGAAATACCCAAATGGTGATGTATTGACATAAAGGTGTCAATGGTTATGTAATTCCATATAAAGGCCATTCCAAAGGCATTGTCCGTGTCAGGAAAAGAAAGGGCGGCGTAAAGCCCCACCTTTGGACTTGGAAAATACTTGATGTGGGCTTGCAATGATAGCGGTAAAGATTCTATTTTTTGGGCATCAACGGCCACAGTGACCTTGGATGAGGCGCGGTATTGTAGGGCCGTGTGCATAATTGATGGCTCCAAACTATCTCTCAAGGCATTTTTTAGTCCGGCCGAAGTACTTACTTTAGTGGTAATGGCGTATTGAATACCTACATCCATCAGCAGTCCTTGTCGGGAATTAGGGGTTATTTTGTGTTGAAGGTATCGCCCTGTCATGGCCATGAAAAAGTGAGGCGACAATGACCTAGCCAAAGTTAAGCCCACATCGTTTTGGGCATAGACATGATCGCCTATACTACTCAAATGTCCTACAATGACGCCTATCTTGGTGGGTATGGCTGCTCTGAGCTGAGCATGGGTTAGCTCTAACAATCCAAATTTATTTTCTAAAGATAGCCCTATGGATGATTTTGAAATTGACGCTAAACCGGCATTGTTTTCTGACCAAAGTCCTTGGCCTGTTGTCCCTCGCCCTTTCAAATAGGTATCTTGAGCATAGGTATTAATAAAAAGAAAGAGGGTGAAAAAGATGACTACTAGTGAATTCATGACTTAAGTATTTTGACGCTAATTTAAAAAAAATAATAACGTAGTTGGATA
>CAXDOW010000072.1:0-9536 GCA_963991165.1 uncultured Flavobacteriales bacterium
ACCTTTATGCAGCTGGCGCAATGGAATGACACTGGCCAAACTACCTACGCCCAACACGATGGCTAATACTAAGCCCACATCGGCTAACTTGATAATCACAGGATAACTATCCACCACAAAGGAGCCATGCCCCATCTTGACCAAGCCAAATTGAATTTGAAGCCAAGCAACGAACAGTCCTAATGCCACACCAATAAATGCTCCAAATGCCGTAGTCAACAGGCCTTCTAAAAAAAAGATCGTTCGAAGAGTTGGCATACTAGCTCCCAAATGGCTTAAAAGCTGAATGTCCTTTTGCTTTTCTATCATTAGCATACTAAGTGAACCAACCACACTGAAAGTAGCAATAATTAATATAAAACTCAAAATAAGGAATACTGCCAAACGCTCTGAACTCAAAATTTTATACAAAAAATCGTGTTGCTCAAAACGATTCTTTACCACATACTTAGTAGATCCAATGGCTTGTAAGTCGCCTTGTATGCTTAACATGTGTTCATCGCTGCATTGTATTTCAATAGAGGATGACAACCCTTCACGATTCAACACTTTTCTGACAAATGAAAGTGGCATAATTACATATTCTGCATCAAAATCAGATTGTATGCTAAACACACCAACGGGCATAATGGAGGACTGAATAAAAGATTCTTCAATTCGCAACAAATTATTTTTTTCTCGGTTGGGAACATACACTTGTAGCTGTTCGAAAACATTACCAATGTTCAGGGATAAATAATAGGCCACTCCTTGTCCTACAATGGCCGTTTGCTGAGAGTCATAAGTATCAAAATAATCACCCGCCACGAGCATACTATCTATGGAGTTTAATGACTTGAAGTTGGCATCAACGCCTTTGAGCGTGGCTATGTATTCCTTGTCTTGAAAACGTAACAACACCTTTTCCTCTAGCACCTCCGAATATAAAATGTCTGTCTCGTTGAGATAAGACTTGATGTCACCAAAATCAGCCACTTTACCTTCTACAACCGACACTTTTAGTGAAGGATCGAAGGAATTGTATAATGAAAGTATGAGGTGCTCAAAACCGTTAAAAACTGAAAGAACTAACACCAGAGCAGCTGTTCCAACGGCAACCCCAATCATAGAAGCTAAACTCACAAAATGAACCACATTGGTTGACTTTTTGGACACTAAATACCGCTTGGCTATGTATAAGGCAAACTTCAAAATTAGTCCTTCAATAATTGTTCTATGGCTTGAGAATAGTCCACCGAATCGTCAATAAAAAATTTCAGCTCTGGTACCTTACGCATCTGATTACGAATACGTTCACCCAGCTTTTTACGAATCAAAGCACTGCGCTGATTCATCTTGTCAATGACAGTAGTTTTATCGTCCGAACCAAAAATACTAACATAAACCCGAGCTATCGACAAATCGGCCGATACCCGAATGACGGTAACCGATATTAATGACGTTCCTACCAAATCTCGTCCATTCAACTGAAAAATGTCTGAAAGGTCTTTGAGTAATTGACGAGATACTTTTCGTTGTCTTATGCTTTCCATAGAACAAAGATAAATTTTTAGAACCTTTAAAGCGCATTTTAAATACATTTGCATTATGAAGGACTTCATAAAAGTACTCCGTTTTGCAACGCCTTACTGGATGTATGCCGTACTGAACATTACCTTCAATATTCTTACTGTTTTGTTTTCCTTGGTGTCTATAAGTATGACCATTCCATTTCTGGGATTGTTATTTGGCACTCAAGAAAAAGTCTATGAAGCACCTCCCTTGTCGTTAAGTGCAAACTCGCTAACTAAGAACTTCTACTACCAAATCACCAAAATCATTGACACTCATGGTCAGATTGAAGCCTTGTTATTTATCTGCATATTGGTGCTGATCTTGTTTTTTTTCAGGAATTTATTTCGTTATCTGGCATTGTATTTTTTAACTCCCATACGAAATGGGGTAGTGAGAGATTTACGTGATGCCCTACATGAAAAGTCACTATCCTTACCACTAGGGTTTTATTCCGAACAACGAAAAGGTGACATCACTGCAAGAATGACGACCGACTTGGTTGAAATCGAATGGTCTATTATGAGTTCTTTGGAAATGATTTTCAAAGACCCATTGAATATTATCATCTATTTAGTCACGCTGGTGTTCATCAGTCCAGAGCTAACCTTATTTGTAGTAATCCTCTTTCCATTGGCAGGTTTTATGATAGCTCGAATAGGCAAAAGTCTAAAAAAATCGTCTGAACAGGGGCAAGAAAAAATGGGAGAACTCCTTTCTAATATTGACGAAAACATAGGGGCTCTGAGAATTATCAAAGGTTTTAATGCTGAAAAAATAATCCACCATAAGTTTAAAGCACACAACGACACCTATCGTCAAATAATGACCAAACTACTTAGAAAAAAAGATTTATCCTCACCATTGAGCGAGTTTTTGAGTACTATTGTTCTGGTTTGTGTAATGTGGTTTGGAGGTCAATTGGTTTTAGGACAAGAGAATACCCTCTCACCAGAGGCTTTTATTGGTTACATTGCTATTTTTTCACAAATTATCCCCCCAGCAAAATCCTTTACCACGGCATTTTATTATTTGCAAAAAGGCAGTGCTTCAGCCCAAAGGGTATTGGCTATTTTAGAAACCAACAACCCTATAAAAGATCCCAAAACCCCGACCCAAATTAGCTCTTTCAGTCAAGACATACAATTTCAAAACGTTTCCTTCAAATACGATAGCCAAGAAGTGATAAAAAACCTCTCTTTTGTACTCAAGAAAGGACAAAGCATGGCGTTGGTTGGTGAATCAGGAAGTGGAAAATCAACGATTGCCGATTTATTAGCTCGTTTTTATGATATCGAAAAAGGAGAAATTCTTATTGACGGACATAATATTAAAGATTTCAAAATGTCCGATTTAAGGGGAATGATGGGAATTGTATCTCAAGAGTCGATTTTATTTAACGATAGCGTTTTGAACAACATCAGCATGGGCGATGACGCTGCCAAAATGGAGGATGTTGTGGCCGCTGCCAAAGCCGCCAATGCCCACGATTTTATTATGAAAATGACCGACGGCTACCAAAGCCATGTAGGCGATAATGGAGTAAAGTTATCGGGTGGCCAAAAACAACGCATCAGCATTGCAAGAGCAATCTATAAAAATCCGCCGATTTTGATTTTGGATGAAGCCACCTCATCGCTCGATACAGAATCTGAAAAACTCGTACAAGACGCCCTTAACAAACTCATGAAAAACCGAACCTCTCTTATCATAGCCCACCGATTATCTACCATACAAAATGCCGATCACATCATCGTCATAAATAAAGGAGAAATCAAAGAACAAGGTAACCATCAAGCGCTTCTGAAGAAAAATGGCGTTTACAAAAAACTCATTGATTACCAAAATTTAAGCTAAAGTTTTTTTTTCTTAGTATATTTGAAGTCAACGAAAAAAATTACTAAATATGGCCCGATTATTTTTATTATTTTCCCTTTCTTGTTTGATTGCCACAGCCGATACAGGCGATACCACTTTTGTACAAGTCCACAACAATGTGGATATGACTTGGTATGAACACTACAAAGAATGGGGAGAATTCCCTGTAAGCAATGTTTCTTATCGAAAAGTACTAATGCATTTCACTATGGGTTGTGCCTCAACAGGGTGTAGCGTTTGGGACTACGACGTTCATATTTTGTTAAGAAACCGAACTGGCGCCATCGATTCCACTCTTGTTTTAGCGCCCTCCTTCAAGTTAAATAATGAGGTCGTAGATAGTGCCACCATTAGTTTTACTCCTACCTATACCAACGTGTGGAACAATGACAGCGGAACAATCGCCCAAGCCAATGACACCTTGGTGCTGCTACTATTCCAAGATTTGGACGATCCTTTTCTAGTTACTGACACACAATACGTCTTCCCAGCCAATTACTACAATCCTATTTTTGATGCTCAAGGAGCCATTATTGACTCTACCTTAGTGAGTGGCGACACAACCCTCTATTTGGTCAACACAACCACCTACAATGTCTTTGAGGTCATCGAAGATTTTGAACTAGGACGTGCTATCACACCCTATGGCACTTACATGAATCCCTCAAACGGAAGCTATGGAACCAATGGTTACGACGAAAACTGGAAACACGTCTTTACATTTGATGTAACTGACTTTCAACACCTTCTAAGAGATTCTGTAGAAATAGACGCTTTTTACGCCGGATGGAGTAGCGGATTTAGTGTCACTCTCGACTTTGAATTCATTGAAGGTACGCCACCAAGAACACCACTAAAATTGACTAACGTCTATAAAAATGGAGCATCTAGCTACAGCTACACCAATTCAAATGATTTTGAAACGAATCAAATGCCTGAAGTTAATGTTCCAATTGTGAGTGGTGCGGACGAATTTAAATTGCAATTTGTCCCCTCAGGACATGGACAAGCTGGTGAGTTCACACCTAATGTGAGTTACACCGCTAAAGTGAATGGCACCGTAGTTGGCGGCAATACCATCTGGAAAGACGATTGCGGGTTTAATGCCATCTGGCCTCAAGGAGGAACGTGGATTTTTGACCGTGCTAATTGGTGTCCAGGTGAGGCCGTACCCATTTTCAATCACGAAATCACACCATATATTGACACCCAAGACTCCGCAAGAATTGACATTAATTTCAGTGCATTCAACCCCAATGGTGATGCTTCTTACTCATGTGCAGTTCAACTCTTTCAGTACAAAGAAGCTAACTTCACTCTAGACGCTGAAGTAACCGATATCATTGCTCCTTCAAAAAAAGATGTGTACTCAAGGTTCAACCCCGTTTGTAAAAATCCTATTATAAAAATTAGAAATTCTGGATCCGACGAACTCACCTCGGTCGATATCGAATACGGCCTTGAAGGGGGGAATATGCAAACCCATCAGTGGACCGGAAATCTAAAGTTTTTGGAAGAAGAAGAAGTGACCTTAAACCAACTTATTGAGCACACTTCAAATCCTGTTTTCATAGTATCCCTTTCCAATCCTAATGGAGCAAACGACTTACACCCTGACAACGATACCATGCGGTCAGAATTTGAAAATGTACCCACTTATAAACCTTCTTTTCTTGTCCGATTGAAAACTAATAACTACGGTGGTCAAAATTCATGGCAATTGACAAACCATTTGGGCAGTGTGCCTTTTTCAAAAAATAACTTGAACAATAATCAGTTGTATAGCGACACCGTAACCTTAGCCAATGGCTGTTACACTTTTCAGCTTGATGATACAGGAGGTGATGGTTTAGATTTTTGGTATTGGGATCAGGTTGGTCAACCTGATGGATCGGGCTTTATCAACTTTATGTACTACGATACGGCTTCTGTTTTTAAAAGTTTTCATAAAGATTTTGGATCTGGCATTGTCCACTCTTTCAGAGTAACTAATGGCGTTGATATCGATACGTATCAAACGGGTAGCTTTGAAGTATATCCTTCAATGAGTCAAGGTCAAATAACCATTAAAAAACATTTTAGTCATTCAGAGTCAACAACTATCACCGTATTCTCTACTAATGGCCAAAGCGTTTTACAAACCGTTTGGAACAACAACAGAGACTCATATTCACTCGATATTTCGAATTTATCGAATGGCATGTATTTTCTTAAACTACAAAATGGCAGTCGTGTTAACACAGAAAAAATAATACTCTATCGTTAAGGTAATACTATATTCAAGTGTTTTTATAGTTTTGCGAACATGAAACAACCCTCTTATTGTAACAACCTAAGCAAGTTCTCTCGATTTCAGACCCGTGAAGTGATGATTGGCACCGTAGGGGTAGGCGGGAGAAATCCGATTCGCATTCAGTCCATGACAACGACCGATACCATGGATACAATGGCTACGGTAGAACAAAGTATCCGCATGATAGAGGCCGGTTGCGAAATTGTTCGTATCACTGCTCCAAGTAAAAAAGAGGCGGAAAACCTTCTTAACATAAAAAACGAACTTCGTGCTAGAGGATACAACACACCCTTAGTGGCCGATATTCATTTTACTCCTAATGCGGCCGAAATAGCAGCTCGAATAGTCGAAAAGGTAAGAGTCAACCCTGGCAACTATGCCGACAAAAAGAAATTTGAAGAAATAGAGTATAGCGATGAAAGTTACCAGCAAGAACTTGATCGTATCAAAGCACGGTTCATTCCTTTAGTCCGTATTTGTAAAGAAGAAGGTACGGCTATGCGAATTGGCACCAATCATGGTTCACTTTCCGATAGGATTTTAAGTCGATATGGCGACACGCCTTTGGGAATGGTGGAATCGGCTCTTGAGTTTTTACGCATTTGCGAAGAGGAAGATTACCACAATATCATTTTATCTATGAAAGCCAGCAACACCCAAGTTATGGTGCAGGCCTATCGTTTGCTCGTAGCCAAAATGATAGAAGAAGGAATGAATTACCCCTTGCATTTAGGAGTTACCGAAGCTGGTGAAGGCGAAGATGGTCGTATCAAATCGGCGGTAGGGATTGGCACTCTGCTAGAAGATGGCATTGGCGACACTATTCGCGTTTCACTCACGGAAGAGCCAGAATACGAAATTCCCGTTGCACAACAACTTGTTAGTCGGTATGTTCGGCGAGAAAATCATCAAAAAATTCCTTCTATTAAGCATAATCCCATCGATGCTTTTAAATATCAAAGGCGAGCAAGTCGAGCCGTTTTGAATATTGGAGGGAAAAAAGCTCCTGTAGTTATGGCTGACTTTTCTTTGAAAAAAGGAGTCAGTCCAGCTTCTTTCTTCGCATTAGGATATCGCTATTCTGTCCCAAACGACAAATGGAATATCAGCGATATGGCATGCGATTATGTGTTTTTAGGTCAGGAAGAAATCCATTTTCACATTCCTGGTACTTTAGGCGTAATTTATCATTACGAAACATGGTTGAACCACCAAAATGAAGAGCGAACTTATCCTTTTCTTAATGCCCAACAATATTTGGAAAAAAGTAAACTATCGCCTCATTTGAACATGGTATATGCCTGTTTGTCCGACCTCAACAAAGCATTTATTGAAAAGCTAAAAAATGACCCCACTTCAGTATTAGTTATTGATAGTTGGAATGCTCATGGCATGGCCGAACAACGGCGTTTGTTTATAGAGCTTATAAATGACGATTGCACCGTTCCAGTCATTATTGGACGTGCCTATGGCAACTTGAGTGAGGAACAATTACAACTGCATGCTGCTACCGACATGGGAGCCCTTCTAATTGATGGATTGGGTGACGGTATTTTTATTGCTGCCGAAAATTGTGGGTCTGACCAAATGATAAATCAAACAGCATTTGGCATACTACAAGCTACTCGAACTCGTATTTCAAAAACAGAATACATCTCTTGTCCATCGTGCGGACGAACCCTCTTCGACCTTCAAGAAACCACCGCCAAAATACGTGCCAAGACCAACCATCTAAAGGGAGTCAAAATTGGTATTATGGGTTGTATTGTCAATGGACCAGGGGAAATGGCCGATGCCGATTATGGCTATGTGGGAACTGGTATCGGAAAAATAACGCTTTACAAAGAGAAAGAAGTGGTACAACGAAATATCCCCGAAGACAAGGCCGTAGATGCCCTCATTGATCTTATTAAATCGCATGGCGATTGGGTAGAGCCTAATCTTTCTTCCACAAAGGCGTAGGATAAACACCCTCTTCAATTTGTTGAGCAATGGATTCAACTGCCATGGGCTTATCTTCTTTGTAAGTAACTCCAAACCAAGTGTCATCGGTTGGTATTACTTTTACAGCCATCGCACCATCGTTAATGAGATCTGTTACAATAGTAGGAATATAATATTCTGCCTTAGGGTCTTGGGCGTGTTGTATCATAAATGCTCGAAGCCCTTTTTCGATATGATCAAAAATAGAAGGATGAAAGCCCCAATAGTTCATAGAAACACTGGCTTTAGGGTTTAGCTTATGGCCAACTTCCTGACCAACTCCAAATTCCACTTGACCGTTGACTTTAGCAATTTTAGTCCGCTCCACAACTTCTATCAATTCATTGTTATTGTTCACTTCACAAACACCACGATTGACTGTGCCATGATCAGAAAGGGTGTTTTCTAAAACATAGCCCATCATAGACATTAGCGTGGGCGAACATTCTCTATTTAAAAAGTCTGCCATTATTTTGAAGGAGCTGGCACCGTAATAGTCATCGGCATTGATCACTGCAAAGGGCTCGTTGATAACATCTTTTGCTACCAAAACAGCATGAGAGGTACCCCACGGCTTTTGTCGTTCTACCATCTCATGCCCTACAATATCAAGCTGTACGGGCTGATAGACATAAGCTACTTCAATCATATCTTCAAACTTTGAAAAACGTGAGCGAAATGCCTCATCAAATTCTTTTCTAATAACAAAAACTATTTTACCAAATCCAGACTGTATAGCATCATAAATAGAATATTCAATGATAGGTTCTTCATTGGGGCCAATGCCGTCAATTTGCTTGAGCCCGCCATATCGACTTCCCATGCCAGCAGCTAAAATTAAAAGAGTGGGTTTCATAAATATGTTGTATTATTTTGGCAAAAATACAGAAAGGAATGAAAAGAAATAATAAACCGCTAAAATTCTACTGAAATAGACTGTATTTCTATCCGACGTTCTCGAGCGGCTTTTATACTATAGACGGAGTTGCGCTTATCGTTGGGATTGTCACTTACAGTCGTATCTACTTGTGTCTCTCCCAATGGTAATTCAGAAATTCGTAATTGTTCTTTTTGTAAAAAGGGGTATAAACTGCTATCATTAAACGCAGAAAGGTAATTGGTAACACTAGAAATACGTCGTTTGGCTAAAAGTTGGTTGTAATCGCTATCCGTTAAAGGTGAGGTAAAGCCCTTGAGTCGAAGTTCTACGCTAGCTCCCAATAGTAAAATCTCTTCTAACTGCTGGGTAAAAGATGCCAAACGTTGATATCCTCCACTTACCGTTTGATCAAAAAATGCTCTCATTTGGCGTTCGGCTTCATTCTTGGCATGTCCAGCCAATACAGAAGAGAATGTACCAACGTACTGTTCTTTTAACACTTGAAACGATTGATAAGCCTGAGTGTAATTGACCGAAGTTGTACTATCTGTTGAATTCGGCTTGGGTTCATCATTGTGAAAATACACACTTAAAGGAAGGTTTAACTGCATGTCTTGAGCAATGCTATCTATTGCAACACAAACACACTGTTCTGTTTTTTCAAAGGCATAAATATCGTTACAACAACTTTCATAACTGATGCTTTGGGACCCTTTCCTATTGGAGGAAAAATATCCTAGATGTGAACTATCTAATTGAGTGACATAATACAAATCATTGGCACTACTATTAATGGGTCTTGCCAGAGAACCAACTAAGCCCCACTCATCTTGCCAAGGACATTGGAAGATATCAAACCCACCTAGCCCAGGATGAAAATCGGAACTAAAGTACAAAACCTTTTGCGTTGAATGATAAAAAGGTGTGACTTCATTACCTTGTGTATTGATG
>CAXDOW010000073.1:0-9508 GCA_963991165.1 uncultured Flavobacteriales bacterium
CACCTCTCTATTCGTCGGCAGCGTCAGATGTGTATAAGAGACAGGTTTTAATAACATTTCACTTCTTATTGGGAGATTATTTTTTTCAACAGAATTAACAAAACATATAAATATATTATATTAATAATTAATTAAAAGTAATATTATTTTATTAATGATAAATTGATTTCTCTGTTTTCTAAATTGACACTTTCAATTTTCACAATTACTTTGATACCAATTCTGTATATAGCGTTAGTTTGTTGGCCTTTGATACAGAAGTTTGCTTCATCATAATAGTAAAAGTCATTGGGAATATCTCGTAGTCTAATTAATCCTTCACATGAGGTATTTTGAACTTCAATAAACATTCCAAAGTCCGTCAAGCCTGATACAATGCCTTCTAAAGTATGGCCCACATATTTAGATATAAATTTTACTTGCATGTATTTTATAGAATCTCGTTCAGCTTTTGAGGCTATAATTTCCATTTCTGAAGCGTGTTTACACAACTTTTCTAATTCATTGATGGATTCTTTTTTTCCACCATTAATAACATTTTCTAGTAGTCGATGAACCATAACATCTGGGTATCGTCTTATGGGGGAAGTAAAATGAGAATAATAATCAAAAGCTAGGCCGTAGTGTCCAATGTTTTCTGTGGTATAAATGGCTTTTGCCATGGTTCTGATAGTTAATGTTTCTATCATGTTTGCCTCTTCTTTATCTTTTATTTGATCAAGAATTGTATTCATAGATTTGGAGATAACCTTTTTATTTTCTGTTTTCAGATTATAGCCAAACCCTTTTAAAAAGTGACTGAGTGTTTGTAATTTGTTAGGGTCTGGTGAGTCGTGAATTCTATACACAAACGGTAATTGTTTATGACCTATAAATTCAGCCACATTTTTATTGGCCAAAAGCATAAATTCTTCAATTAGTTTATGAGCATCTTTACTTTGTTTGAGTATTAAAGAAATTGGGTTTTTTTGTTCGTCTAACTTAAACTTTGTTTCTGTTTTATTGAATGAAATTGCTCCATTTTTCTTTCGTTTTTCTCTTAGTTTTTTAGCTAATTGATTGAGTGAAATTAGTTCCTTAGAATATAATCCTTTTTCGTCTTCAATGATGGTTTGGGCATCTTCGTAGGTAAATCGCTTATCAGAAAAAATAAGTGTTTTACCAAACCACCTGTTGATAATTTCAGCTTCTTTATTAAGTTCAAAAACTGCAGAAAAGGTGAGTTTTTCCTCTTTCGGTCTTAGTGAACATAATTGATTGGATAAGATCTCTGGAAGCATAGGAATGACCCTATCAACAAGATAAATAGAGGTTGCTCTTTCTTGTGCTTCCTTATCAATAATATCGTTCTTTTTAAGATAATGAGTAACATCAGCTATGTGAATTCCTACTTCAATATTTCCATTGTCTAAATATTGAACTGAAAGAGCATCATCAAAATCTTTAGCATCGAATGGATCAATAGTAAAGGTTGTTATTTCTCTAAAATCACGGCGTTTCTTTATATCTTCTTTTGTAATAACATCCATTATGTTATTTGCGGCTTGTTCAATCTCTTTATCAAATGAAATATCAATATTATAATCGATAAGAATTGATTCTATTTCAGCACCATTGTCACCCGATTTGCCAAGTATTTTATCAATTCTTCCACTTGGTAAGGTGTGTTTATTCCCCCAATCTAAAATTTCACAAACAACCAATAGTCCATCGTCTAAATCAATGACTTCTTTAAAAGGAATAGATACATCAAACCCAACGCTAGGATTAGATGATTTTACAATAGCGTTCTTTCTTTTTTTAATTAATCGTCCAGCAATGTGAGTGGAATTTCTCAGAATAACATTGTCGATAATGCCTTCCAGACGATTTGATTTTTTAAATGAAACAATGGATACCTCAACACGATCACCACTGATAAGATGTGGCATATTGGTCCTATGTATAAAAATATCTTCGGTCAGTTGGTCTACCAAAACGTACCCATTTCCTGACTTTGTTACTTCTATGGTGCCTTCTAAGGAAGAATGGTTAGCATTCAGTTTAAATTTTCCTTTACTGACCTCAGCAACCTTTTTTTTGTCAAGTAAATCTTCTAAGATATGACGAACCAGTTGTTTTGTAGCTTCATGACTGACTCCAATTTGTTTTGAAAGTTGTTTGTAGTTAAAACCAATAGTGGGGTGTTGACGCAAAACATGCAATATTTGGGATTGTAAACGGTGCTTGGTGATCGATTTCTTTTTCTTAGACATGCCACGAAAATATGAATTATATAAGCTATATTTGTCTATGCTCATGTTAAGACTAATTAAGTTTTTAATAATTGTGTTTTTATGTTCTTGTGCCGGTACCCAAAATTGCACATCGATTAGTTGTACGGCAGTAGAAGTCAAAGAGAAGAAACAATCCTTTTTTTCCAGTACACCCATGAAAAAAAGACATAAAAAACCAAAACAAGGAGTGTTCAAAAAAGGGGTATTACCCAAGATGTCTAATCTAAAAAAATAAATATGAAAAAAGGAAAAAGTATAGGACTATTATTTATTCTATTAGGAGCATTATTCTTAATAAATAATTTAGATTTAATAGATATTTCCCTATCGGAAGTGATAAGAGTCTACTGGCCATTAATTCTTATTTGGATCGGGGTAGACAAATTACTTAGGAAAGATCAGGATAAAAAAGAGTAAAGTCTTTGATATAATGGGCCTTTATAACAGATTTTACTTCATCGGTCAACACCATTTCCTTTTTGTGTTTTGTTTGATTCTTAGTTTCTAATTCAGCCGATATATTAAGTGATTTACAAATCGTATTGAAGTCTGTATGTAAATACTCCATTTTAGCTACAAAGTCAACTACTAAGCTCCCCGATTTATCTGTGACGAAGTAGTGTTGAGGCAAGAAATGAACCCAGTTTTTAATGACCTCATCGTTAAGCCCATTCATAACAAAATCATCGAAGGAAGGGTAGCTACTTAAGTATTGTTTTGAAAAGGTACTATCTTGTTGGTTAATACCACCATTTTTCAGAAATGTGAAAGCCGAATATAATCGATCATACGGATTTCTAACAACAGTAAACTTGTAAAATAAATCAAATTGGGCTTGCCCAAAGTAATTAATATAGAATGTGGCTGTTCTATGTCCCCATTCGATATTTCCAAATAATGCTGATGAGACAGACATTCCTGCGGTCTTGGGAATATGAAAAAAAATACATTTTCTTTCCTCAAAAGTGCTTAACATTGCAGGTGCTTTAGTAGCAGAAAATAACCCTTTAAATAGTGATATCAATGGAGTGTGTTTTTTTGTTGTTTATATAAGTTGACTAATTCAGGAATTTCATTTCTGCCAAGCAATAGATACCAGACGATACCAAACATCATATAGGTTGCTAGCAATAGTAGAACCAATAGCCATTGATTAACAATCACCGTACCCACAAAAGAGCTCATTAAGATGAATAAAGCGACAAAGAGTATAATAACTTTCAGATAATTTGAATGAAAACAATGAATCTTATGACTTCTAAATAGCACAATGGCACTTCCAAAATTAATAATTAATCGACCAAAAACATACCCTAATCCTAGACCCGTTAACCCAAATGATTCAATAAGAACATAAAACAGAACAAAGGAAATAATGGATGAAACGATTGATATATTGCGCAATTCCTTATCCAAACCACACATTTGTAACATGGAGCCAACTGGCCCCATAGAAACGTTTATTAACTCTCCAATAATTACTAATGTTAACAAAGAACTACCGATTAAAAAATCGGGACCAAACAAGGCCATAATGGACTCGTTGAAAACAATGGAAAAGGCAATGAGAGGAAAACTTAAAATAAAAATATATCGACAACATAATTTAAAATAGTTTGATAATTCGTCAATAAAGTTTTGTGAATACAGTTGCGATATAATAGGTTGAAAAATAGAATTCACAGAGCTAAGAACTAGAGGGATAAATGCAGCTATTGTAAGTACAACAGAGTATACGCCTAAGTCCGATTCACTCAAAAATGCCACCAGAATAAAGCGATCACCATAACGTTGTAAGGCCAAAAGCGTATTAGTAAAAAGGAGATTGAATCGGAATCGTTTTTCTTCGCTATTGCTTGTTTTAAACAAAAATAAATAGGGACTAGGCATACGACGAACAACTAAACGACTCAGTAAAAATAAAGCTAAAAAACCACCTACTATTTCGGCCACAATATAAGCTTCTAATCCAAGGCCGAAAGAAAACAAACCAACGGTCAATACAATTTTTAATGGTAAGCGAACAAAGGTGTTAATCAATGTACTTGATTTAACTTCTTGTAATCCCCGAATAGATTGATCGGCCAATACTAAAAAACCATTTACCAAAAGCAAACCTCCAAAGTAAGGCATATAAGGTGTCAGTTTCGAATTTGACAATAGGCCTTCAGAAACGAATTGAGGGAAATAAAAAAAGAATGCGCTCAAAGTAAAAGAGATTAAACCATTAATAGTCAGCGACTTATTCAAATAAGAAAATAATCTTGAATGATTGTTTTGAGCAGTGTATTTAGATACAAACTTGACTAGCCCATTACCATATCCCAAACTCAAAAAAATGCCTAAAATTCCCAATAAAGACATGCCTAAAGTAAATAAACCCAGGCCTTCCGCACCTAAATAATTAGACAGATAGATTTTGAAAAAAAACCCGATGAATACGGAAATAATTGAGCCAATAAAAAACACAACCGATTGACTAACAATTTTTTTCAGTATAGACATATTGTAAAAATACAATAAATGATTAGTTGAACAGGAATCGAATTAACTGGCGATAAATCACCTTAGAAAGTGCTTTGGGATTCAAATGATGATCCAGAGGGTCGGTGTTTAAAAACGCAGAATCAACCGTGCCCGAACTTTTATCCAAAATATCATTATCAAGATTGAGAAAAAAGAGTTCATGGTCAACAGCAATTTTTTGTAAGGAATTGTTAAACGAAAGAGTTAAATCCGTACGACTTTTCATACTTTCTGTAATCTCTTTTCTAAGATTAGCTACTTCACCAAGTGATTGCTTGTCTTTAA
The DNA here is from genome assembly GCA_963991165.1 of uncultured Flavobacteriales bacterium. Taxonomy (GTDB): domain Bacteria; phylum Bacteroidota; class Bacteroidia; order Flavobacteriales; family UBA7312. The sequence continues at coordinate 5,088 of CAXDOW010000073.1, forward strand.
TAGTTGGTAAAACAGCACTGCAAATAATGATGTTTTGTCCAGCCTTTTCCATAGTTTTTTTTATCAGCTTAGAATAATTTTCTATAGCCAAGTCCATTTGTTCATTAACACTAATACCATGCTTTTCTGCCCTATACCATATAGCAAAACCGCAATCAACCTCACCAAGCTGAATAACAACATAATCTCCTTTTTTAACTTCTCGAGATAAATAAGTATTGAATTGTTCCATGGCATTCGTTTTACTATTTGGGTTGGCTAAGCCCGTAGCAGTAGCGCCATGAACAATTTTAATTTTAGGAATAATTCTCCAAAAGTATAAAGGTGAAAACTCCATAAACCAAAATACTTCAGTATGGCTATCCCCTATAAAATGTACGACCTTATTTTTTAATAGAGGTCGAATACTCTTTTTTAAAAAATAGATCAACCTGTTAAGCATACACTCTCTTTGTTTTAGGAATCAGACAGCAAGTTAAAAAAATGAGGATATTAACAAAAAGAAGAAGATAAAAAAAGCCCAGCTATTATGCTGGGCAAATCCAAAATAGCTCCCCCTCTTGGACTCGAACCAAGGACCCTCTGATTAACAGTCAGATGCTCTAACCAACTGAGCTAAGGAGGAAAAATTGGAGTGCAATATTAGTACATTGCAAATAATTATGCAATACATTTGCAAAAAATAAAACCATTTACACTATGAGTTTGCTAATTGTAGGCACCGTTGCTTTTGACGCCATCGAAACACCTTTTGGAAAAAGAGAAAAAATAGTTGGAGGGGCGGCCACGTATATAGGCCTGTCCGCCTCCCATTTTAACAACCCCATTCATTTAGTTTCTGTTGTTGGTGATGACTTTCCTCAAGACGCCATTGATACCTTACATCGGCATGGTGTAAACACAGATGGTCTTCAAATAAAAAAACAAGAAAAAACCTTCTTTTGGTCTGGCAAGTACCAATACGATATGAATACCCGTGATACATTAGAAACACAACTCAATGTATTAGAAACATTTAACCCCATTGTTCCTGAAAGCTACCAACAGTGCGAATGCCTTATGTTAGGAAACCTAATGCCTAGCATACAACAAAATGTATTAAATCAATTGCACCAACGCCCAAAGCTAATAGTTTTAGACACCATGAACTTTTGGATGGATCATTATCTAGATGATTTAATGACGGCATTAAAAGATGTAGATATTCTAACCATTAACGAAGAAGAAGCAAGGCAATTATCAGGCGAATACTCTCTTGTAAAAGCCGCTCAGAAAATACTTTCTTTTGGGCCAAGTTATTTAGTCATAAAAAAGGGAGAACATGGTGCGTTATTATTTAACGCAGAGGAAGTTTTCTTTGCTCCTGCACTGCCATTAGAAGAAGTCGTAGACCCAACAGGCGCTGGAGACACATTTGCGGGAGGTTTTGTTGGGCATCTCACAGCTACTCAAGATTATACATTTGAAAACATGAAAAGAGCGGTAATTATTGGTTCTGCTATGGCCTCCTTTAGTGTGGAAAAGTTTGGAACAGAAAGAATGGTAGAGTTAACAAAAGCAGAAATTAACCAACGTATTTCGGCCTTTGTTGACCTTGTTCAATTTGATATTCAAATGGGATAAATAGAGCTATTCGAAAGCTAAAAGAACCGTATTTTTTTCAACGCTTTGTCCTTTTTGAATACCAATAGATTTTATGGTTCCTTGCCGTGGCGATTTAATTATGTTTTCCATCTTCATCGCTTCCAAAACAATGACGTTTTCCCCTTGAGAAACGTCATCGCCAACTGACACTAAAATATCCAAAATGCGTCCCGGCATAGGAGCCTTGATTTCATCATCTTTTTTATTAGAATCTACCGCCATTCCTAATTGGTTTAACAAAAGGTCATAGTGGTCTTGAATAACAACCGTATATAAGCGATTATGAATTAATATCTCCACTGTTTTTTGAGACGAATCAACAGTAACAATATCAGCTACAATAGACTTGTTTTTATAAATAATATGAAACTGATTGTCCTTTATTTCAACACAATCCCAATCAAGATTGTCATCAAATAAGTAGTCTAAAGAATGATTAATGCTTGCTTTCATACAACAAAGTTAACAAGATTTCTTGGGATTGAAATTTGGCTTAGAACAAAGGAGAGTTTTGAGAAATTGACTTTTCATATCCTTTGTCGATGTCGTGGTGTTTTTCAGCTTTGGCGGCGGCAACAGCGAGTCTATCACACCGTTCATTTTCAACATTATTATTATGACCCTTTATCCACAAAAAACGAACGTTATGAGCTCTATAAATGGCTAAAAATCGTGTCCATAGATCGGCATTTTTCTTTTTGTCAAACTGCTTGCTTTCCCATTGAAAGACCCATTTTTTTTGAACAGCGTCAACAACGTATTTAGAATCCGAAAAAATAAGAACATCCATGGGTTTTACTTTTAATAATTCCAAACCAACAATAACACTTAACAACTCCATTCGGTTATTTGTTGTTTTTCTATACCCTTTTGCCACTTCTTTCCTGTGTCCTTCTTCCGAAATAAGCACAATTCCATAGCCCCCAGGGCCAGGGTTTCCCCTTGAAGAACCATCTGTATAGATTTTTATACTCATATTTATTTATACTCTTTTGAAAAGACAGAGGTAATAACTTGTTCTATAATCTTGGGGTAATACTTGTGCTCTAACTGTTGAATTTTTTTTGTCAGTGTTACCACATCATCTTCATGGTCAACGGAAATTTTTTTTTGAAAAATAATTTGACCATCATCATACATCTCGTTAACGTAATGAATGGTAATACCACTTTCTGTTTCTTCATTTTTAATAACGGCCAAGTGTACTTTTTTTCCATACATTCCTTTTCCACCATATTTTGGAAGTAACGAGGGGTGTATATTAATTATTTTTTTAGCGAAATGATGGGTGATGTTTTTAGGGATTAGCTTCAAAAAACCAGCCAAAACGATAAAATCAATTTGTTTGGATAACAAAAAATCAAGTAATAAGTCATTGTTTTTGAACGAACCATTGTTGAAAACAACCGCTTCAATACCCTTTTCTTGAGTTTTTTCAATGGCAAAAGACTGACTGTTGTTGCTCAACAGTAAGGCGATATTTATACTACTTTTTTTATCAAAATACTCGATAATATTCAGTGCGTTTGAACCATAGCCCGATATAAATATAGCGACATTTATTGCTGTCATAACCTATTCAAAAATAATAACAATTTGAAAAACATTACCTTTGGGGGCAATAATAATACAATCTTTGATACTTGTTTTATTTTCAAAAAGTGTATTTATTTGCAAATTATATAACTAAAACCATTCACACATGTCTGATACTGCAACAAAAGTAAAAGCAATCATCGTTGACAAATTAGGAGTTGACGAAGCGGAGGTAACTCCAGAGGCGAGTTTCACCAATGACCTCGGCGCTGATTCTTTAGATACTGTTGAATTAATTATGGAATTCGAAAAAGAATTTGATATTCAAATCCCAGACGATCAAGCAGAAGCCATAGCTACTGTAGGTGATGCCATTTCGTTCATAGAAAAGGCATAAGACGAATAGTACTAAATGTTAAATCGAGTTGTAATTACAGGTTTAGGTGCGCTTACCCCTGTTGGAAACAATGTTTCAGAGTTTTGGAACAACTTGTTAAAAGGAGTAAGTGGTGCTGGGCCCATAAGTCGCTTCGATGCCTCTCAATTCAAAACCCAGTTTGCATGTGAGGTAAAGAACTTTGAGCCCACGGACTTTTTGGACAGAAAGGAAGCCCGTCGTTTGGATATGTATGCCATCTACGCTTTGGTTGCTGTTAGTCAAGCCATGTCAGATGCCGATGTTGATCTTGAAAACATTGACTTAGACAGAGCAGGCGTTATTTGGGGGTCGGGTATAGGTGGTCTAGATACGTTTCTGAAAGAGTGTGGCGACTTTGCCAAAGGGTCGGGTGTACCTCGTTTTAATCCTTTTTTCATTCCTAAGATGATTGCCGATATTGCGGCTGGTCATATTTCTATAAAATATGGCTTTCGAGGGCCAAATTACGCCACCGTTTCGGCTTGTGCTTCTTCTACACACGCTCTCATAGATGCATTTAATTACATTAGGTGGGGAAAAGCAGATATATTCATTACAGGCGGTTCGGAAGCATCTATAAACGAGGCTGGTGTTGGTGGTTTTAATGCCATGCAAGCATTGTCCACGCGAAACGAATCGCCCTCTTCGGCATCACGACCATTCGACAAGGATAGAGATGGATTTGTGTTGGGAGAAGGGGCAGGAGCCATTATATTGGAAAACTACGAACACGCCAAACGCCGAGGAGCAAAGATATACGCTGAAGTAGTGGGTGGAGGAATGACAGCCGACGCACACCACATTACAGCACCACACCCAGAAG
>CAXDOW010000074.1:0-9451 GCA_963991165.1 uncultured Flavobacteriales bacterium
TAACGCCCTCACAGAATTGAGGCGCTAACTACCAAAAAAAAAGAAAATTATGCCAAGATCGGTCAATTCAGTAGCTGCCAAGGCGCGTAGAAAAAAGGTATTAAAAGCCGCCAAAGGGTTTTTCGGCAGAAGAAAAAATGTTCATACAGTAGCAAAAAATGCGGTTGAAAAAGCCATGCAATACGCCTACATTGGACGAAAACAAAAGAAAAGAAACTTTCGTTCTTTATGGATTCAAAGAATTAGTGCAGGGGCCAAAGAACATGGAATGAACTACTCAACTTTTATGGGTGCCATTTCAAAAGAAGGAATTGAATTAAACAGAAAAGTTTTGGCTGATTTGGCAATGAATCACCCACAAGCTTTCAAGGCCATTGTTGACAAGATTAAAAAATAAACGGCTTTTTTTTTAATTCATAAGTTTACTATCAATAAGTCAGTCAATTTTGTTACCTTTGGCCAAACTTTTTAAATTAATAATATGAATACTGGAACAGTAAAATTCTTTAACGAAACCAAAGGATATGGTTTTATAAAGGAAGATGAAACAGATAAAGAGTACTTTGTACATGTATCTGGGGTTATCGACAAAATTAGTGACAATGACAAAGTAACATTTGACCTGGAAGAAGGACGAAAAGGCCTCAATGCAGTCAACGTTAAATTAGCATAAACACAATGACGTTTTAATCTTTAGGGCTCAAAGTAATTTGAGCCCTTTTTTTTATTTCATTTCGTTTAGTTCTCTTCTAGCTTCAGTAAAGTTGCTATCAAGTTCCAGTGTTTTTTGAAAATATTTTTTTGCTTGCTCTATATCACCAGAGAGTTTTGATGCTAATCCTAAAGCAAAAAAGGCCGAAGAATGACTTGGATGAGTCATCGTAACAGTTTCAAAATAATTTATAGCTGAAGCATAATCCTGCTTTCTCAAATGAATAAATCCTAGGTTGTAATTTGCATCTATATCCAAAGAATCTATTTTTAAAATGGCATCATAGGCCGTTTTAGCTTTGGGAAAATTTCCATGATTCTGAAAATAAAGACCAATATGATACCATGAGCTTAGCTTAGTCGTATCAATTCGAAGGGCATTTTCATAATAATAAGGAGCTAAACTATCTCCCAAACTGGAATAAATGTGTCCTAGTTCCACATACGACTGGATGTGATTTGGAAATTGTTCAATTGCCGTATGAAACTGAGATTTTGCTCTATCAATATCCCCAATTTCCTTAAAAATCAATCCTTTATAATAATATCCCTGATAATCGTTAGGAATTTGTTTTAAATAAGCATTAATATCTATAAATGATTGCTCATAATTTTGAATAATGTAGTTTAGCTTACCTCTTAATAAGTACAAGGGTGTGTAGTTGGTTTCAGCTCGATCTAATAAATCATAGCTCTTGTTAAAATAGGCAGGGTTACTATCAATATAATTAAAATATAGTTGAGCTAGTTCATATCGACATTTTGAATTTGTGGTATCCAATTTGAACAGTTGCTCTTGATCCAAGATGGCTTGAGACCAATTTCCCTTTTCTAAATAAATATTACAACGTTGCTTCAATAGAACAGTATCGTTAGGAAATTTCAATAACTCCTTACTGATAGATTCTATAGTTGGTTCACTAACTTCCTTAGTTGGCTTCAAGTCGGCACAAGACCAAAAAAATACTACAAATAAGAAAAAATAAAAAGGCATGAATATTTAATTCTTACCACCATTAATCTGTTCTTTTATCTTGTGTTCTAATTCGTCTGATAGCTCGGGATTGTCCTGAAGAACGATTTTTACGGCATCTCTTCCTTGCCCTAACTTATCACCTTGATAGCTGAACCATGAACCACTTTTCTGAATGATATCGAGATCAACAGCTTTGTCCAAAATTTCACCCGATTTTGAGATGCCTTGTCCATACATAATATCAAATTCAACGGTTTTAAATGGTGGTGCCACTTTATTCTTTACCACTTTAACCCTGGTTTTATTTCCAATGGCTCCGTCGGCATCTTTGATAGCTGTGCTTTTACGTACATCGAGTCGAATGGAAGCATAAAATTTTAAAGCATTACCACCTGTCGTTGTTTCTGGATTGCCAAACATCACTCCTATTTTTTCACGCAACTGATTAATAAATACACAGGTACAGCCGGTTTTACTAATAGTTCCAGTCAATTTACGCAGCGCCTTAGACATCAATCGAGCATGAAGACCAACTGACGAGTCGCCCATTTCGCCTTCAATTTCACTTTTGGGTGTAAGAGCTGCTACTGAATCAATAACTAAAATATCGATGGCTCCGGAACGAATTAAATTGTCAGCAATTTCTAATGCTTGTTCTCCATTATCGGGTTGAGATATTAGTAGCTCATCTACGTTAACACCTAAATTGGAAGCATAAACTTGATCGAAAGCATGCTCGGCGTCTATAAAAGCTGCGATACCTCCTTGTCGTTGTGCTTGAGCAATAGCATGAATAGCTATGGTTGTTTTTCCCGACGATTCAGGCCCATAAATTTCAATAACTCTTCCTCTAGGATAACCCCCAATACCAAGTGCTAAGTCCAACCCCAAAGAACCGGAGGAAATGGCATCAATATTTTCTACTGGCTTATCGCCCAATCGCATGACCGTACCTTTTCCGTACGACTTATCCATTTTATCAAGTGTAAGCTCTAATGCTTTTAACTTGGCATTTTTTTCTTTATCGCTCATAATTTTTTAATTCTTATAAAATTCTAATATTTGTTCAGAATGTTCTTTTGTTTTCACTTTTGTAAATACTTTTTCAACGATACCCTGTTCATCAATAATAAAAGTAGTTCTATGAATTCCTTCGTATTCTTTACCCATAAACTTCTTTGGCCCCCAGACCCCATAAGATTGTATAAGTGTTTTATCCGTATCGGAAAGAAGGTCAAATGGCAAATCGTATTTTGCAATGAAGTTTTGATGAGATTTTACACTATCGGCACTAACCCCTAAAATTTCAAAACCCAATGATTGAAGTTCAGCATGGTGATCCCTAAGATTACAACTTTCTGCGGTACATCCAGGCGTATTGTCCTTGGGATAAAAAAATAGAATTACTTTTTTACCCCTAAAAGAGTCTAAGCTAACCTCAATATTGTTTTGATTTTTGACCTTGAATCCTGGAGCTTTATCGCCTTCTTTGATAGTATTCATTGAAAATTAGATTTTTACAAAGGACTGAAAATAACCTATCAATAACAACGGGTGGCAAGAGTAATTATTAACAAATCAGGTATTCTTTTCAAAAAAATGACAAAAGTCAGTGATACCGCATTTATGACATTTTGGCTTTCGCGCTTGACAAACGTATCGGCCATGAAGAATTAGCCAATGATGAGCAATGGTCAATTTATCTTTTGGAAAATGCTTGACTAATTGTTTTTCACACTCAAGGGGTGTTTTGGCATTTTTGGTAAGGCCAATTCGTTCTGACACTCTAAATACATGTGTATCTACTGGCATGGTTGGGATTCCATATAAAACTGAGGCGACCACATTGGCAGTTTTTCTGCCAACCCCTGGTAGCTTTTGTAAGTCTTCTATTGATTTTGGTACTTCAGCGTTGAATTGGTTTACCAACATAATAGCCATGCCCTCTAGATGTTTTGCTTTGTTGTTTGGGTAACTGATGGAACGAATTTCTTGAAATAATTCGTCTTTGGAAGCTCCAGACATAGCTTCTGGGTTGGGAAAGCGTTTGAATAACGAAGGGGTTACTTGATTGACTCTTTTATCTGTACACTGAGCCGACAAAATTACCGCAACTAGTAATTCAAAACCATTAGAATAGTTCAACTCCGTTTCGGCAATCGGCATGTGTTGCTCAAAGTAATCGATAAATAAACCGAAACGTACTTTTTTATTCATTGTCAAAATTAAAAAAAAACCCTTCTTTAATCAAAAAGAAGGGTCGAATGAAAACGTTATTAACTAATTTAAAACAATGTCGATGCTATCCATCCATTCAGATGGGGTAGAAGAATATGCTCGTCCAAAAGATTTGATTTTTAGTAGAGTAAAATCGGAAACCGAAGCAGAGCACTTGAGTGAATCTACCATTTGCATTGTTTTTGACAACTCAAAGAAAGAAAGTCGAAGTTGTTCATCAACTTTCAAAGAATCTTGAAATAGTGCTTTTTCATTGTGTTCCATTTCTCCGTAAATAAATCTAATGATGTCGTTTTGAGTAAAGGTTTTGTTCATACAGTACAATGTTAAATTATACTTTCTGAACGTAACAAACAATCACTTTATTGTGACACCGTTAATTTAATAAAAGATTAACGTTGTTTTCTTGGATTAACTTTCTAATATTGATCAGGGCGTAGCGCATTCGACCTAAAGCCGTATTAATGCTAACTCCCGATTTTTCCGCAATTTCTTTGAAACTCATATCATTATAATGACGCATCAACAGAACCTCTCTTTGCTCTTCGGGAAGTTCTAAAATGAGTTTATTAAGTAGCTTGATTTGTTCTTCTTTTATTAAATCTAATTCTTTAGTGTTATCATTAGAAGCAATGATATCGAAAATATCAAAATCCTGAGGGTTTTTGGTAGTTGCCTCTCTTGGTTTTCTATTATTTTTCCTAAAATAATCGATGACCAAATTATGCGAAATCCGCATTAACCATGGCAAAAATTTACCTTCTTCATTATACTTTTTGGTTTTTATAGACTTGATAACCTTAATAAAAGCATCCTGAAAAATGTCTTCTGCAAGTTGTTGATTTTTTACTTTTGAAAGAATAAACGCCATAACTCGGCTTTGATGCCTTTTAACTAACTCATCTAAAGCACTAGCTTGACCACTAATATAAGCAGACACAAGGTCTTTGTCGGAAAAGGTGTGTAATAACATATCTAAACATTTTAAGTTAAAAACTAATTAAAAAAAGCGTAGATATGTCTCTATAGGCGATGTGTTTAAATTACGGACATTGTAAACAATAAATGTGAAGTCCTTTGTTACAAATATAGTGATTTTTTCAAAAATCCAACATATAAATAGCTAAATTTGTATTCTTCTCTTGTAAAAAAGCAAATCAATTATGTCAACAAAAAATTCATTTTCACAAGAATTCATCATGGTCAAGGGGGCCAAAATGCATAATTTAAAAAATGTTGATGTTCAAATTCCTAAGAAAAAATTGATTGTGATTACCGGTGTTTCTGGTTCGGGAAAATCATCATTGGCTTTTGACACTCTTTTTGCTGAAGGACAACGGCGTTATATCGAAAGTCTCTCATCGTATGCCAGACAATTTTTGGGAAAATTACAAAAACCAGATGTGGAAACTATTAGTGGCTTATCACCTGCTATTGCCATAAAGCAAAAAGTAAATACCCAAAATCCACGTTCTACTGTTGGTACCGCCACCGAAATATACGACTATCTTAAGTTGTTGTATTCAAGAATCGGCAAAACCATTTCTCCCATTTCCAACAAAGAAGTCAAAAAGCATCAGGTTGGCGATGTGGTGGACTTCTTTTGCTCTAAAGATGACGATTTAAAAGTTATGGTATTGACGGAGCTTAGTATTGACGATTCGGTCAAAGAAAGTTTACAAAAAGTGGCTTTAAAAGGTTTTTCAAGAGTCAAAATAAACGATTCCGTTTTTAAAGTCAATGAACTATTAGACACACCATTAGAGTACTATCCAAAAAAAGATATTTGGATAATTATTGATCGATTAAAAACGGACAAAGATTCTGAAAATCTGACGCGACTTGCCGATAGCGTCGAAACTGCTTTCAGTGAAGGAAATGGTAAATGTGTTTTAGATTTTGGAAACAACGATTTAGTCCATTTTTCTAATTTGTTTGAGTTGGACGACATGCTTTTTTATGAACCTACAGAAAAGCTCTTTAGTTTTAACAATCCTTACGGAGCGTGTAGTACGTGCGAGGGATTTGGAACTGTTCTTGGAATTGACGAGAAAAAAGTCATTCCAAATATGACACTATCAGTATTTGAGGGGGCAGTGAGTTGTTGGAAAGGTAACAAGTTAAGTCGATGGAAAGAACGGTTTATTTTAAAAGCATCCGAATATGATTTCCCTATTCACCGAGCTTATATGGACTTGTCCGAAGAAGAAAAAAAATTACTTTGGAACGGTGCTAATAAGTTAAAAGGAATACGTCATTTTTTTAAATTGTTAGAAAAGGAAAGTTACAAAGTTCAAAATCGTGTGTTGTTGGCACGATACAGAGGAAAAACAACATGTCATGAATGTCAAGGTAGTCGGTTAAAAAAAGAAGCCTTCTACGTTCAGGTTGACAAAAAAACGATTGATGAATTAGTAAATCTGCCATTAAACAATTTATTATCACACTTTAAACACCTTCATCTTTCCAAAGAAGATGTTCAACTTTCTGAACGAATTTTGAAAGAGATAACTGAACGATTGCTGTTTTTAAACCAAGTAGGTTTAGGTTACTTAACATTAAATCGGTTGTCATCCACTTTATCGGGTGGTGAATCACAGCGCATCAATTTAGCGACATCCTTGGCCAGTAGTCTTGTTGGATCCATGTATGTGTTAGACGAACCAAGTATTGGCCTACATTCAAGAGATACAAAAAAACTCATTGAGGTACTAAAGTCTTTACGGGATATTGGAAACACGGTCATTGTAGTAGAGCACGATGAGGAAATTATGCTTGAAGCAGATGAAATCATCGATATTGGCCCCCTTGCTGGTAAGCATGGTGGAGAAATAGTCTTTCAAGGCGATTTGAACCTGCTAAAAACTAAGAGCCAAAGCATCACCTCACAGTATTTGACCCAAAACAAAGCTATTGAAATACCTTCATTTAGAAGGAAATCTAGCCAATCCATTAGTATTAAAGGAGCTCGAGAGCACAACTTAAAAAACATTGATGTAAAGTTTCCTTTAGAATCCCTAACCGTTGTAAGTGGAGTAAGTGGTTCTGGAAAAAGTACTTTGGTACAGAATATTTTGTTTCCCGCCGTTCAAAAATCAATTCTGGGATATAGTTCTAAAATAGGCGCGCATGAAGCATTGCAAGGCGACTTAAATGTAATAAAACACATAGAATTTATCAATCAAAATCCAATTGGCAGGTCGTCACGATCAAATCCAGTGACTTACCTCAAAGCCTTCGATGATATAAGAACATTATTGGCTCGCCAAGAGTTGGCAAAAGTCAGAAACTTCAAAAGTGGTCATTTTTCATTTAACATTCCAGGCGGGCGTTGTGATCATTGCGAGGGAGAAGGTGAGATCAATATAGAAATGCAATTTATGGCAGACATCAAAATAAAATGTGAAGAATGCCAAGGTCAGCGATTTAAAAAAGACATCTTAGCCATTAAGTTTGCCAACAAGAATATCGCCCATATTTTAGAGATGACCGTTGATGAAGCCATTGATTTTTTCGACTCCAATAATCAAGCTAAAATCGTAGATAAACTACGCCCTTTAGCAAATGTTGGCTTGGGGTACATTCAGCTTGGCCAATCTTCCAACACCCTTAGTGGTGGAGAGGCTCAACGTGTAAAGCTGGCCTATTTTTTAAGCAAAGGGACAAAAACAGAAAAATCGTTATTCATTTTTGATGAACCTACCACTGGTTTACATTTTCACGACATTGACAAATTACTTCACTCATTTAATGCTTTAATAGAGATAGGACACACTATCGTTTGTGTTGAGCACAATCACGATGTAATAAAATGTGCCGATTGGGTCATTGATTTGGGTCCAGAAGGAGGAGAGCATGGAGGACAACTAATCTTTCAAGGAACGCCAGAAGAATTGGTAAAGGTTAAAGAATCCCATACAGCTCCATTTTTACATCAAAAATTACTTTCGAGAGTCTAAATACGATTGTAAAATAATCGTGGCGCTGACTTGATCCACCAAAGCTTTGTTTCTTCTTGTTTTTTTCTTTAAACCAGCATCAATCATACTCTGAAATGCTATCTTGGAGCTAAATCGTTCATCTATTCTATGAACATCTATGCTAGGAAATTCTTTCTTTAATTTAGATACAAAAGGTTCAATAAATCGAGCACTTTCGGAAGGTGAATTATCTAAATTTTTGGCTTGTCCCACTACAAAACAACTTACTACTTCCTTGTTGAGATACTCTTTCAAAAAAGAAAAAATATCTTTTGAATGAACGGTTGTAAGACCTGATGCAATAAGTTGCTCATCGTCCGTCACAGCTATGCCTACTCGCTTTTGTCCATAATCAATGGCTAATAATTTTGACATACAACAAAAATAAAGCAATTAACTATCTTTGCTAAATGAATCATGAACAAAAAAATTGCATAGAAAATGCTTGGGAAAATCGACAGTTACTGTCTGATTATTCTACTCAAAATATCATCCGATCAATCATTGAAGATCTCGACAAAGGAAAATTACGTGTCAGTGAAAAAATAGACAATCGATGGGTGGTCAATGAATGGATAAAAAAAGCCGTTATTCTATACTTTCCCATACAAAAAATGGAAACTATAGAAGCTGGTCCGTTGGAATTTCATGATAAAATGAAGTTAAAACACAACTATAAACAACTGGGTGTTCGCGTAGTTCCTCACGCCATAGCAAGGTATGGCGCGTTTTTGGCTCGAGGGGTCATTATGATGCCTTCTTATGTAAATATTGGAGCATATGTTGACACAGATACTATGATTGACACCTGGGCAACTGTAGGGTCCTGTGCTCAGATAGGAAAAAACGTACATCTCAGTGGTGGCGTTGGAATTGGTGGTGTGCTTGAGCCGATTCAGGCCTCTCCAGTCATCATCGAAGACAATGCTTTTGTTGGATCGCGATGCATTGTTGTAGAAGGAGTAAAAGTAGGAAAAGAAGCCGTTCTTGGTGCTAATGTAGTACTTACCGCCTCCACAAAAATAATTGATGTAACTGCTAAAAACCCCAAAGAATACAAAGGAGAAATACCCGAACGTTCAGTTGTCATTCCAGGCACCTATGAAAAGAATTTTGAATCAGGAAAATATGGTGTTCCTTGTGCCTTAATTATCGGTGAAAGAAAAGAAAGTACTGACAAAAAAACATCTCTTAATGATGCCTTAAGAGATTTTAATGTTGCTGTGTGATGAGAATTGGTTTTGACGCAAAAAGAGCTTACTGTAATAACACAGGGCTAGGCAACTATTCAAGAGATACAATTCGTTTGCTGGCCCAATACTATCCCTCCAATGAATACCATTTATACACCCCAAAACTAACTCATAATAAACGTCTTAACTTCATAAGCCATTACAATCAAATCAGGGTTCATTCTCCCCAACACTTTTTGAATAAGCAATTTTCGTCTCTTTGGCGAACTGTTTTTCTCTCCAAATACATACAAACATCCAACCTAGATATCTTTCACGGATTGAGTCACGAACTACCCTTGAATATTCATCAA
>CAXDOW010000075.1:0-9406 GCA_963991165.1 uncultured Flavobacteriales bacterium
AATTTGCTTGAATTTGAAATAACTTCTCCTAATGAGATAAATATTGACGGTGTTTCGTCTACCCTTACAAGCTGTTTTTCAACATGCGATGCTGAATTAACTATTGATGCTTCAGGAGGTACGTCACCATTGAATTTTGTTGTTTCAGGAGTAAATGTTGGCACCTCTAATGTAGTGACAAATTTATGTCAAGGATTAACAACACTATTAGTTCAAGATGCCAACGGCTGTAGCCTTCTTTCAAACACATTAATTAGTTCATCTTTGGAGGTGGAAGTAACAGTTGTTTCAGTCTCAGACTATTTAGGATATGACGTGAGTTGTCCAACTAATTCAGATGGTATCATCGAAGTTTCAATAACAGGAGGAACAGGGAATTATCAATTTAGCATTGATGGCGGTTTGACGTTTCCATTTTCTTCGACAGGAACGGACTCTTTATTCACTCTTTCAGCAGGCAACTACACCATTGTTGCACAAGATGATAATGGTTGTTTGTCTAATGTTTCTCCAGTTACTTTGGTGGCACCCCCAGCATTGGCTATTGATTTGGTGTCAGAAAGCATGCCTATTTCATGTGCTGGTTTTTCGGATGGAGAAATTACGATTCAAGCTTCTGGAGGAGCTGGAACCTATTCGTATTCTTTAGATGGAGGAGTGACCGTTCAGCCGAGTAATGTGTTTAGCTCTTTATCTTCATCTAGTCTAAACGTTGAAGTTTATGATGAAAACGGGTGTGTTTCAACGTCGGTTTTTGGGTTAGATGAACCCTATGCTCTAGTACTTAATTCGGCGACTGTTATTTCAGATTATAATGGTTCGGACATTAGCTGTTTTGGTGCTTCTGATGGAGTTGTTGAGGTAGATGCAGATGGTGGAACGGGGACACTCAGCTATTCGTTTGCCCCTAACTTTATTGTGAATAATTTTACTTCAGGAAATCAAATAGAAGGGTTGTCAGCAGGAAATTACACGCTTCAAATTACAGATGATAATCAATGTTATTCAAATTTGCTTGAATTTGAAATAACTTCTCCTAATGAGATAAATATTGACGGTGTTTTTTCATTACCAGTAAGTTGTTTTGGTGGGACGGATGGTCAAATTACCATTTCAGGTCAGGGAGGAACAGGGGCATATTCATATTTTGTGGATGCTCTTTATACGGCATCAGGACAAGCACCTTATACTGTTACCAATTTATCGTCAAACAATTACACTATCGTCTTAAGTGACGCCAATGGCTGTCAAGTCTCTACTAGTCAATTTATTTCTCAACCTACGCCATTGGTTAGCAATTTATCTGTTTCAAATGTTGGATGTTCGTCTAGTTTAGATGGCTCGGCTTCTGTCAATCCAAGTGGAGGAATACAAAATTACACTGTTCTTTGGTCTAATGGTTCGTCACAATTTAATCAAAACCAATTAGGTTCAGGTAATTATTCTGTTAGCATTACGGACGCAAATGGGTGCCAATTAGTTGAATCATTCCAGATAACAGAACCATCTGTCAACTTAATAGTGGATACGCTCTTGTGTAGCGATTCCAATAATGGCCAAATCCAAGCGTCTATTACTAATGCAAATCCTTCTTCTTTATTTTCTGCTCTGTGGAATGACGACAACGCCCAAACGACTTTCACGGCGGTTAATTTATCTGCTGGGCAATACACAGTGACTCTTTCCGATCAGTTCGGCTGTGTGTTGACCGCCACAGGAACGCTAGAAGAACCAGATTCTATAACTGTATTTGTTGAGCATGGTAATTTGTGTGAAGATAAGACAGTAGCTTCTGCTTTGGTTTTGACCTCAGGGGGAGAAACCCCTTACAACTACCTCTGGAGTACTAATGAAGAAACAGAATTGGTTCAGCTTTCTAGCCCTGGAAGCTATTCTGTTGAGGTGACAGATCATAATGGTTGTCAGAAAGAGGTGTCATTTACTCTTGACCCTATACTTCCCATCGAGTTAAATTTTATCACTCAGGCAGTAAGCTGTTTAGATAATATTGATGGAAGCGCAGAAGTGTTGGTTGAGGGAGGGTATTCGCCTTATGTTTATTTGTGGAGTAATTTCGAAGAAACGCCACAAAACAATCAACTATCATCGGGCAGTTATGGCGTTACCGTTACTGATAATTATGGATGTACCGCTTACCAAGAGGTAACGGTGGCTGGTAGTAATGAAGTTTGTATTTATCCTTATTCTGCTTTTTCACCCAATGGCGATATGAACAACGATTATTGGGAAATAGATAACATTGAATTATATCCTGACGGGTTGGTTGAAGTGTTTAATCGCTGGGGAGACCGTGTGTTTTCCACAAAAAAATACATCAATGCATGGGACGGTGCTTGGGATGGAACCTTTAACAATCAACTTTTACCCTCGGCCACTTACTATTATGTTATTAATTTAAATAATGGAGAGGAACCATTGGTTGGAACCGTCACTATTGTTAGATAATCTATAAGCTATGAAACAGCTTTTTCTAGCATTATTTTTAATTTACAGTCTGCTTGCCCATAGCCAGCAATTGCCAATGTATAGCCAATATTTGGTCAATGACTTTAGCATTAATCCGGCTGTGGCTGGCTCCAAACCCTATTTCCCCCTTCGACTTAGTGTGAGAAGTCAATGGGCTTCATTGGGCTCTATTGCACCCCAAACCAACACCTTGAGTTACCACATGCCTGTAGCGTTCAATCAATTAGGTGTGGGGGCAATTATTACACATGATAAGACGGGACCATATAGCCAGCTGATGTTTAATGTTTCTTTTGCCTATCACTTCCAGTTAAATGACAATAATGACACCCGTTTTTCTTTAGGGTTGAGCGGTTTGATGAATCAATATGCCTTGAATTTCGATGAATTAGAGTTCAACAATTCCGAACCAGAGTTTGAATCTGGAATGTATTCTAAAATGGTTCCCGATGCTAGTGTAGGGGCTTATCTTTATTCTAAGCTCTATTTCATTTCTCTTTCGTCTCACCAATTGTTTGAATCCACCTTTAAAGAATCTATCACTTCCATTTTTGGAGATAATGACGATGTTAGGCACTACTATGCTAACATGGGATATGCTTTTTCAATTCATTCTGATTTTCATATAGAGCCATCGGTGTTGATTAAAGCGACAGAGTCTAGGCCAACACAGATAGACATAAATACTCGATTTATATTCGATAATTCTTACTGGGCAGGCCTTTCATTGCGAACGTCTAAGGACTTGGTTGTTTTGGCAGGTGTAGAACTAGGTAGTTTTCTACTGTCTTACTCTTTCGACTATGGGATAAACTCTATTTCCAATGCCTCGTCTGGTTCACACGAACTTTCCATTGGTTTTAACATAAATGATGTTAGAAATAGGCGGCATACCTACTATTGGTAAATTGGAATCATTACCTTTGAGCTCTATCACTTATTCATGAATCAAGTTGACGTAATTATTGTAGGTCAAGGTATTGCGGGCACACTTTTGGCACACGAACTGGAGGAGCGCCATTTAACCATTGCTATCATCGATAAGCCATTGCCAGCATCGGCCAGTAGAGTCGCAGCAGGAATCATAAACCCGGTTGGAATGAAGCGATGTATTCCTTCTTACAACGCATCTGTTTTCTTACCTTTTGCTTTTGAACGTTATCGTGCATTAGAAAAAAAATTAGGAGATTCCTTTTTTCATCCCATGCCCATTTTCAGATTGTTTGCCAATGAAGATGTTCGGCATGAGTGGCAAATTAAATACAGCAATACGGCCATGCATCGATACATTGAGGCCATTATGCAAGAAAACACATTTCATTTGCTAAACGACTCGTATGGCAGTGCCAAAGTATCGCCTGCCGCTTATCTTGAGGTCAACAAATGGTTGGCTATTTCTAGAAGCTATTTTAAAAAACATCATCTGTTGGTTGAAGAACAATTCGATTACTCTTTGATTGATGTTAATTGCCCATCTTACAAAGGTATACAGGCCCGATATATTATTTTTTGCGAAGGGTTTAGAGTGATTAACAATCCCTTTTTTAGCCATTTGCCACTTAGCCCTACTAAAGGCGAAGTGATGAGGATTAAACTTTGTTCACACGAAAATTTAGAAGGGATTGTCAGTAAAGGGGTATATGTTTTGCCCGTAGGCAATGGAGAGTATCTAGTAGGGTCGACTTACGATCATAATGATCTTACGGATACTCTGACAGACCAGGCCAAACATCAACTTACGGAACAATTGGAAGGTATTCTATCCGTAGATTTTGAAATTTTAGACCGAAAGGCAGGTGTAAGACCAACCGTAAAACACCGCAAACCATTGTTCGGTTTGCACAAAAATTATTCACAAATTGGCGTTTTTAACGGTTTAGGAACCCGTGGTCTTTTACAAGGACCCCATTTGTCGACTCAATTTAGTGACAATATAATAAATCGCACTAAAACGCATATTTATCTGAAAAACAAGACTTTATAAAGACAAAATAGTCAATGAAATAATCATTTTTTAGCCCATTATCAACATGAGATTGTTAAGAATAAGTTTTTACTTTTTTTTGGTGGTTTTGTTTAAAAGTTGCATCTTGCGCCCGTTATTAACCAATTTTAACTAATTTATTATGAAAAAGAATTTGCGAATTGTTCTAATGTTGACGTTAGGACTAGCAACAACAGTTTCTGCACAAGATTGGTCTGTTGACTCTAGAACAAGAGTTAATTCGACTGAGGATGCAACTTTTAACGAGCAAAGAGTAAGAACTGCAGTTGATTTTGGCGGAGAAGCGGTGAGCGCTCACGTTGAATTAAACTCAGCTGCTGTACTAGGTTCTTATGCTAACCAAGATTTCTCATTGTCAGTACGTGAAGCTTATGCTACTACAGACGTTATGGGATTTGCTTCATTAACAGCAGGTCGTATGGCTTTAACTTTTGGAAGCGGTCGTATCATGGGTGATAATGATTGGGTTCAAACAAATGGCAACACATTTGACGGATTGTTAGTTGGCCTTAATAATGACTTTGCTGATATCCATTTTGGATATTCTGCTGCTGACAACACCGAATCTACAGATGTAGTTTCTTTTCCACACGATGGGTCAAGAATGTTCTTAAACATCGGTAAAGAGATGGGTGCAATTGGAGTTAACTTGTTCTACATGTCTGCTCAAGATGATGTTGTGAACAAAGACGACGTATCTATGGGGCTTGATGCATCTTATGCAATGGATAATGGAGCAACTTTATCATTAGGTTATTACACTAACGAAAATGCTGGTGTAGAAATGGATTTAACGACATTAGGTGTCAAGTATGCAGTTAGTGATGACTTACACATTCACGCGGGATATGATATGTATGGTGAAAATGGTTTCTATCTAAGTACTGGTAGCTTTGGTAATGGTTACGGCTCGGGTATGAACTATGCAAACTTTGACGCTAATAGAGGCGAATGTACCGATATGTCAATTGGTGGTTCTTATGCTATGGGTGATTTCATGGTAGGTGCAACTTACCACACGATTGCTCCAGAGACAGATGGTGTTTTCAATGATATTACTGTAATGGATCTTTCAGTCGGTTATACACTTACTGAAAACTCTTCTCTTTCTCTTAACTATGCTTCTACTGATGAATCAGGTGATGACGAAACTCAAACATGGATTTCTTTACACATCGGCTTCTAAATAAGATATTTATAAATTATAAAAGGGCGATGATTTTTCATCGCCCTTTTTTATTTTTGTATCATGAAAAAAATTGAACACATTGGCATTGCTGTCAAAAATCTAGATGAAGCCAACGATTTATTCAGACGACTATTTAATCAATTACATTACAAAGTTGAAGCGGTTCAATCGGAAGGCGTATGTACCTCCTTTTTTAGGATGGGCGATACCAAAATAGAATTGCTTCAAGCCACCAGTCCAGATAGTCCCATTGCTAAATTCATTGAGACAAAGGGAGAGGGGATTCACCACATTGCTTTTGAGGTGGATGATATTGAGGTAGAAATGAAGCGACTTAAGTCAGAAGGTTTCGAATTAATACATGAACAGGCTAAAGACGGAGCAGACCACAAAAAAATCTGTTTTCTGCACCCCAAAAGCACTAATGGGGTGTTGGTAGAGTTATGTCAGGAAAAAGCGCTCTAATGGGCTTATTTTGCCTCCAGAGCAATGTTTTAATACCAATATCCTTGGCTGATTCGATGTGTTGAACAGAATCGTCAATGTAAAAGGTCTCTTGTGGAGTTATGTTGGCATCCTTCAAAACCCATTCAAACGTCTCTTTATTGGGTTTCCTTCGGCCTATTTCATGCGAAAGATAGGCCTTAGTAAATAATGATTTTATGGAACTGATACCAAAGTGATCACTTAGTTCGCCCTCTACTTGTTTGATGTGAATGGCGTTGGTATTTGACAATAAAAAAAGAGAGTATTCTGTAGAAAGCGCTTTTAGCAGATGAATGGTTTGTTGGGAAAACCCCAGCAACATGGCATTCCAAGCCGATATGATTTGCTCTTCACTTGCCTTTGGAAGTATGGATTTCATTGATTCCACAAATTGCCAAGGCTCCAAATGACCCATTTCCAGTTTATCAAAGAGGGCATTTTGTTGCTTTTGACTAAACTGCCTATCAAATTGATCAATGCCTAACGATTCAAATGCTTGTTTGCTTAGCGAATAGTCGATGCGGTATAGGACGCCTCCAAGATCGAATAATATGTTTTTTGTCATCCTTGATAAAAGGTTGCAAGATAGTCAACAAAAGCGTAATATTGCACTCACAATTTTTTGGGCCTATAGCTCAGTTGGTTAGAGTAGCGGACTCATAATCCGTTGGTCCCTGGTTCGAGCCCAGGTGGGCCCACCAAAAACAAACCCACTCAATGAGTGGGTTTTATATTTATACAGTCTAAAAATATATTTATAAATCATTTACAATCACAAGATTGCTCAACAGTCTGAGAAAAACCTCCCACATTTTGTGTGTAGGTTGTTGTCCCCTCTATTTCTTCTAAGTCTTCATCGCAAACATCATTAATTTCAACATCCTGAGTTACATCTGGGGTGCCAGTCTGAGAAATGACCTGTGAGCAACTACAATCTTTACATTTCTTGCAAGAGGAGAAAACACATAAACATAAAATAGAGAATAAAAAGAAAATGTTTTTCATAAAAAGAATTTTAAAAAGTTAAGGTAAAAACACAAATATAGCAAAAAAGCATACATAAGATTCAATATTTTAAATTTCAAAACATTAATTAAATGTTACTGATATTAAATGGAAAAGTTCGAAAAAAAGACTGAGAGGCCCACAATAAAGACTCTGATTAATAATCAGAGTCTTTATTTTTGATATCACATGCAAATATAATAGCTGGTAATTCAATCTATTTTATTCTCGTACTCTTATTGTACAACACTATGTTCCAAGTCACCAACACATAAATTTTCACCACTGAATATGCTTAGTTTACACATTTGCATAGGGAAATCTTGATCGTTTAAAAAAGAGCTTTAATGTTGGTTGTAAATAGTTTTACCGCTACCGCTAACAGGATTACTCCAAATACTTTTCGAATGATATTAATGCCATTTTTACCGATGAATCGTTCTATTCTATCGGATGTTTTAAGCACAACATAAACCACCAAAACATTCAACACGATAGCCACTACTAAATTCTCTGTGCTAAACTCCGACTTTATGGAAAGAATTGTGGTTAAACTACCTGGACCAGCAATCAAAGGAAACGCTAAAGGGAAAACTGTCGCCGTTATGTCGTTGGAGCCATTGTCACGATAAATGGTAATGCCTAAAATCATCTCAAGAGCAATAAATAACAAAACGAACGCTCCCGCAATAGCAAATGAATTGACATCAATCCCAATGAGACTAAGCATTTCTTCACCAACAAACATGAAAACAATCATCACTACACCTGCTACTAGTGACGCCTTTCGACTTTGAATGGTCTTATTCTTACTTCTTAAATCAATAATAATAGGGATGTTGCCAATGATATCAATGACTGCAAACAAAATCATAAAACCAGTAACAATCTCCTTGACGTTAAATTCCATGTAATAAAATTTTAATCAAATGTCATCTATTTAATTAAAAACAACAAACGCTTATGTTGTTTTTTTGGCATAAAAAAAGGGAGTAAAAAATACTCCCTTAACCCTTCGTTCAAAGCCTGATTTACTGAACGATAACCTTATGGTTGACACCGCCATTGTTCGTTGTGATTTCTAAGAAATACACGCCTTTTGGTTGCGTATTCATATCCACCACTTTGGTAAATTGACCAACAAAGTCTGTTAACTCTTCGCTATAGATTTCCTCACCAATCATGTTGACCACCTTCACGCTAATCGTTTGTGCTTCCTCAGAAGTAAACGTTACGTTGAAGATATCTCTCGATGGGTTTGGATAAACATCTAATCCAGATACAACATCTTGTGCCATTCTAGCTCCTCCTAAAGTGAAAGTAGCTGGCTGGCTGAAGATAGTCGCCCAGGACGTACCGTTGGTACCACAAGCGCCTCGGATTCTCCAAGATATTTCGTCTCCTGGGTTCTGACCAAACTTCGTCTTAGAGTTGTCCGTACCTGGAATATTGTTCCACTGGTACACATTACCCGTCGTTAAGTTAGTCATCTCTAAGAAGTAGTGATCTGGAGCGCCAGACTCAGGCGTATCCCACATCATCGTAACCGCTGTGTTAGCACCATTGGTACTGGTCGTTAGGTTGATAGGCATCTTATCACATGGAGCTTCTGTACTGAACGTAGAGAAATCACCCCATCCTGAATGGTACATTGGATCAGGGTTGCCATCGGCATCCACATTTCCTGTACACCATGCTTTAGTGTGCCATTCATAGTCCGTACTTGGCGTAAAGTTACCTTTCAATCCATTGATGCTACCATCAGAACCTCCGTTAACATAACGGAAAGCGTTCGTACCAGCTTCACGCATCTTTCCTTTGGACTGCCATACGCCCCATGAGGCATCTGGTGCATCAGCAAAGAAGGTGACCCAGTTGGCTTCCGTACTTACCGATAGGTTCTCCAAGTTAGCACAAGCTGGTAGAGTAGTATACTCTGCAGTAGCTGACCAAGGTGATTGACAGATAGTAGCTAAACTTTCATCTACCATACGTGCTCTCATAGACCACTCGTATGTCGTACCTGCCTCATGGAAGTAACGGGTACGTGATGTACCGGTGAATGCATTTGCCGTTTCAGGACCAGCTCTCATTACTGTCCATTGGTTAGACCCAACAGGACGGTAACGAATCATGTAGTACGATGGCGCTGCACTTGGTGCATCCCAGTTGAATGTGACTCTGTTGTGAATGATGTTGTCAACAAACAATCCTGTTGGAGTAATATCACATGG
>CAXDOW010000076.1:0-9115 GCA_963991165.1 uncultured Flavobacteriales bacterium
GTATTAACCTTTAAATTTCATTTATAATGAACAAGATTTTATCAGTATTCAGTATTGCTTTTTTCTTAGTAAGTTGTGGTGGCCAACAAGACCATACTCATTCTCCAAAAACAGCTGGTTTTTCAGTTTTTGAGCCAGGTGTTTCATGGGCTATCGGAAGTGACGAATCGATTGAAGTTTGGAAAAAATGGTGTGATTATCACGTTAGTGAAGACTTGGATTCCATCATGATGCTAGCGTCCGACACAATTTCTATTTCTGGTGCTAACGGAGAACTTATTGAAAATAAAGAACAGCTTAAGGGCTTTCTTACACAATGGTTTTCTGAAAGCGACATTTCGTTTGAGCACATGTGGGCTACATCGGTCACTAACCCTGAGGGTGATGGTGGTGAGTGGGTTTTAAATGGCTACTCATTTGAGGTCAGTAATGATACCATGAGTAACAAAGCCAATCATTTTGCAGGTGTATATGTTAAGGATGGGATGGTACATCAATTTTCCATCTTTGAGCAAAAACTCCCACAAGAGTAAAAAAAGAGTAAATTATCTAAAAACAAAAAAGCATCTATTCCTAGATGCTTTTTTCTTTAAGGGATGAAATAAGTTCTAGAATAAGAAGCAAGTCTGATGTATCTTTTTGTGCCCTTCTCTCATACAAATTAAGAATACTTTATTTGAATTACTGCACTACTTTTTGACGAACGGCATAAAAAGCATGATGAAGTCGGAAACTTTCTGATAAATAAAATTATAATTGATCTTTTATTGCCTCAAAAATGAAATTTGTGGCTCCAGATTTGCTTTTACAAAATGCGCTAATGGCTGATTTTTGAGTGGGAGAGAGTAGTAATTCTTTCAATTTTGTTTCTAATTCCATTTCGTCCGAAATGGAAAAAGCTACTTTGTGGTTAATCGCGTCAATGGCTTCGTTGAATCGATGATAATTAGGTCCAAACAACGTGGGAACATTGAACGCCAAGGGCTCTAAAATGTTGTGAAGGCCTTTTTTACCAAACCCTCCGCCTACATAGGCCACACTGGCGTAATGATATAGTTTTGAGAGCAAGCCAATATTATCAATGACTAGAATAGAATGGTTTTTGATAGTCTTTCGATTAGCTTCACTATACAGAAGAGTGTCGCGTTTTAATTGACGACATAGATCGATATTATGAGGAGCAATAATAAATTTAAGATGGGGATTTCTCTGGCTTATTCGTATTAGCATTGAACTATCCAACGAATAGGTGCTGCCACACACGATAAGCGGGGTATTGTTTTTGAATGCTTTTATCAGTGGGATTTCTTTAAATGATAGAACGTTCTCTGCAATTCTATCAAATCGAGTATCTCCAGAAATACTCACTTGATCAATTCCGTGCTCATGTAAAAGTATTTGGGAATTATGGTCTTGAACAAAAAAATGCGTTATATTTTTTAAAATGGAAAGATGCCACTTTCCCAATAGGCTAAAGAAGAATTGATTTTTTCTGAAAATTCCAGAAATAATAAAAGTTGGAATCCTTTTATTTTGAAGTTGGGAGAGGTAATTTGGCCAAAATTCGTTTTTTACAAACAGCGCTACCGATGGCTTAACAGTCTGAATGAATTTTTGGCTATTCGATAAGGTGTCTAAAGGTAAATAGCTGATTGTATCAATATACTTATCGACGGTAGCATTATGAAAACCTGATGGTGAGAAAAACGTTACCAATAGGTGGTATTCTGGAAATTTTTGTTTTAACACCTTGATAAGGGGTTTGACTTGTTCGAACTCCCCCAAAGAAGCACAGTGAACCCATATTTTTTTTTGGGAATTGGCCTCAGGGAGTAAATCAAACACTATTTTTTGCCCATGATGCCATTGTTTGGCTTTTTTGACGAAAGGGGTCAGTGCATACACACACAACCCGTACAAAAAAATACCTAGTTGATAGAGCTTTAACATTCTTTAAAAATAATAAAACTCTCTTGTTGTTCTTTTAGAAATAGGGATAATCCACCCTATTTTAATTCCTAAATAAGAATCGTTTCTGACGCCTTCAATAGGGCCATTTGTCAGAAAGTTGTAACTTCTTTGGTTAGTTGAAAACGAGCGACTCCACTCCAAACCGCTGTAAAAATGGAACCCTCTGTTAGAACTAATATTTAGAAACCCCAAAAATAGAGAGGTGCTCATCCCAGCAGCCATTTGGTCATACATCTTTTTATAATCGTCAGTGAGTTGTGGAACGTTGTTGTTTTTTACATCAATCCGTATTCTGTGTTGATGATAACCCACCGTTCCATAAGTCAACACGCCCGATTGTTGATTTCTAATGGGCCATAAATAACCCATTTTAAATTGAATATTATACCCTCTCTGTTGCAATAAAATATCGGCAATTTGTCCATTTAAATCATAAATATTCAAGTTTTCGTCCATCAAGTGATTTAGAATGGTAGTGTCTTTTACCGAGTTCCCAAATAGTTGAGAGGCATGTACTGAGAAAAAAAGATGTTTGGCCGTGAGCATACTCAATTCTAGACCCAGATTAGAACTAATGCCAAAATCCCTTTTCATATCTCCGAAAGGAATTTGCAATTCGTAATTAGGTGCAAAGAAAATGATCCGTTTAAGACTATCTTCTTGCTGTCCAAAACAGGAGAAAGACAACATAAAAAGTAGAATAACTATATTAATTTTCATGCACAGATTTTTGGCTAAATTAATTATTCTTGAAGCAAAAATAACAATCATTCATGCTTTTATTGATTATCTTTGATAGCGTAAATACTCAACCTTAATTATGAATACAATTTTAATAACAGGAGGCGCTGGCTTTATTGGTTCTCACGTGCTTAGACTATTCGTTAATAAATACCCCAACATACACTTTGTCAATTTGGATAAACTTACCTATGCAGGTAACCTTGAAAATTTAAAAGATATCGAGCATAAGACTAACTATACCTTCGAAAAGGGCGATATCGTCGATGCCAAATATGTCAATGATCTGTTTCAAAGATACCAATTTGATGGCCTTATTCATTTGGCTGCCGAGTCTCATGTTGATCGTTCTATTTCGAACCCATTAGCATTTATTGAGACAAACATCATTGGAACTTTCAATTTGCTGAATGCTTCTAAAAATACTTGGAAGAACAATTTCAATGGGAAACTTTTTTATCATGTATCCACTGATGAAGTCTACGGTTCATTAGGGAAAGAAGGATTTTTTACTGAAACCACTTCTTATGATCCTCAATCGCCATACTCATCTTCTAAGGCCAGTTCTGATCACTTTGTTAGGGCCTTTGGCAATACCTACCAATTACCATTCATCATCTCGAATTGTTCTAACAATTATGGCGAAAATCAGTTTCCTGAAAAACTCATTCCGCTGTTTATTAATAACATAAGACACCAAAAGTCACTCCCTGTTTATGGTGATGGTATGTACACAAGAGACTGGTTGTATGTCGTGGATCATGCCAAAGCGATCGACCTGCTGTTCTTCAAAGGAAAAGTAGGCCAAACCTACAACATTGGTGGATTTAATGAATGGACAAATATTGATCTCATCAGGTTGCTTTGTCAAATTATGGATCAAAAATTAGGACGTGAACAAGGATCTTCAGCGTCATTAATAACCTACGTTAAAGACCGCCCTGGACACGATAAGCGTTATGCTATCGATGCGAGTAAAATTCACCAAGAATTGGGGTGGCAGCCCTCCCTACAGTTTGCCGAAGGTCTTGAAAAAACAATTGATTGGTATTTATCCAATGCAGATTGGCTCAACAATGTAACTTCTGGAGAATATCAAAAGTATTATTCTAAGCAGTACTCAGAATAATTCATATGTTTTCCATTTTTAAAAAAACGTCAAAACCGCTAAAATCAATAAATTTTGAGTCACTGAGAACGGATATGCATTCCCACCTCATTGCTGGCATTGACGATGGGTCGCCTGATTTAGAAACTTCTATTTCTCTTATTGGTCAGCTAAAAGAAATGGGCTTTCAACGATTCATTACCACGCCCCATATCATGGCTGATTTTTACAGAAATACGCCAGAAATTATTGGAAATGGATTGGAACAGTTAGAGTTGGCAATAAACTCGAATGATCAGTCGATTGAATTGAAGGCGGCAGCTGAATATTTAGTAGATTTTGAGTTTGAGGCCAAAATTGATAATCAAGAGCCACTGTTGACTTTTGGAGATAAGTACATTTTAATCG
Source organism: uncultured Flavobacteriales bacterium (assembly GCA_963991165.1). Classification (GTDB taxonomy): domain Bacteria; phylum Bacteroidota; class Bacteroidia; order Flavobacteriales; family UBA7312. The sequence continues at coordinate 4,229 of CAXDOW010000076.1, forward strand.
AAACCTCCTTCATTTCGGCACCACCCAATTTTGAAGACATCATTTTCAAGCTTCAGCTTAAAGGTTATAAGGTGATATTGGCACATCCCGAGCGGTTTTTGTTCATGACCCCAAAAGATTATGAATCCTACAAGAATCGTTCAGTATTTTTTCAGCTTAATTTGTTATCCTTAATTGGATACTATGGAAAGCCTGTTCAGCACCGGGCACAGCAACTCATTCAAAAAAACATGATTGACTTTGTTGGGACGGATTGTCACAATCAAATACAAGCTAATATGTATGAAAAATGCTTTACCAACAGCTATTGGCACAAATTGGTGGAAAGTGGCTTTTTAAAAAATCACTTACTATGATAGCTCAGCACTTTTGGTATTCAATTCTCTATCTATTTTCTTAAACAATCCTTGCAGTACTTTTCCTGGACCAACTTCAACAACAGTTTTTAAACCATCATGTTTCATTTGATGCATTGTTTGTGTCCATTTTACCGATGCAGTTAACTGTTTATTAAGTTGTTTTTTGATTTGCTCGGGGTCTGTTTCAGCTTTTGCAGTGGTGTTCTGATAGATTGGACAAAGTCCAGCTTTAAAAGGAGTTGACTCAATAGCCAAAGCAAGCTCTGCTCTAGCATCTTCCATTAATGGAGAGTGAAATGCTCCTCCAACAGCTAATGGCAATGCTCGTTTTGCACCCGCTTCCAATAATTGCTGACAAGTTGTTTCTACGGCTTCATTGGTGCCCGAAATGACGATTTGTCCTGGGCAGTTGTAATTGGCAGGAACGACGATGCCATTTACATTGTCGCAAATATCTTCAACTATTCTATCTTCAAGACCCAAAATAGCGGCCATAGTCGATGGATGTTTTTCGCAGGCCTTTTGCATGGCTAATGCTCGTTTATATACTAAGTTTAATCCGTCTTCGAAACTGATGTAATTGGCCGCAACGAGAGCAGAAAATTCTCCTAATGAATGACCTGCTACCATGTCAGGGTTAAAGTCATCAGCTAATGCCTTGGCAAGAATGACCGAGTGTAGAAAAATGGCTGGTTGTGTGACTTTCGTTTGGGTAAGGTCATCTTTTTGACCCTCAAACATAATCTGTGTAATGTCAAAACCAAGAATGTCATTGGCTTTGATAAAAAGTTCTTTAGCCAAAGGTGACTGTTGGTATAGCGATTGGCCCATTCCAACAAATTGGGCGCCTTGACCTGGGAAAACAAATGCGTTCATAATTATGCTAGATTTGATTGTATTAAATTCATAAATTCTAATCTGGTTTTTTCACTTTTTAGAAATTCACCAGAGAATGCGGAAGTTGTTGTGAGAGAATTTTGTTTTTCGACCCCTCTCATTTGCATACATAAGTGCTTTGCCTCCATCACAATAGCTACACCTTTAGGATTCAAGGTGTTTTCAAGACAGTCTTTAATTTCATTGGTTAATCTTTCTTGCACTTGAAGTCGGCGAGAAAAAGCGTCAACAACGCGTGGTAGTTTACTCAAACCAACAATTTTTCCATTGGGAATGTATGCAATATGTGCTTTTCCAAAAAAGGGAAGAAGGTGATGCTCACAAAGAGAATAAAATTCTATCCCTTTGACTAAAACCATTTGACTGTAATCTTCAGAAAAAATAGCCGATTTTAAAATGTGTTCAGCATTTTGATCATACCCTTGGGTCAAAAAATGCATGGCTTTAGCGGCTCTTTGTGGCGTTTTTAAGAGTCCTTCTCGTTTTGGATTTTCACCCACAATTTCCAATATATTTCTGTAAAAATCAGAAAGCGTTGAGGTAGTTTGAGAATCGTATTTCTCTTCTTTACAGTATCCGGCCATAGTTATTCTCCAAAATATTCTACAAAATTATTTTCAGTCTCTTTAAGCTTTATACAATATAAATGAGCTCCTAGCGCTTCAATATCGCTTTCAAGTTCTTGCCAAATGGCCATGGCTAAAATTTCGGTTGAAGCCATTTTACCCTGCATAAAGTCAACATCTAAATTAATGTTTTTATGATCTAATTTATTAATAACTTTTCGATTAATGACAGACGACAAATCTTTGAGATCAACGACAAAACCAGTGTCTTTATTTAGAACTCCTTTAACTGTCACAAAAAGGTCAAAGTTATGACCATGCCAATTTTTATTGGCACACTTTCCAAATACTTCAAGGTTCTTTTCTTCAGTCCAATTTTCATTCCACAACATATGAGCGGCATTGAATCTTTCTCTTCTTGTTATATAGATCATTTTACATTTTGAGATGGACAAATATACGACCTTTTACACAAAGGAAATGCCTATCTTTGTAGCATGCAAATCTTGATTGTTTCCGCTACAAAAGACGAGTTAACATTACCATATGAAAATCATTTAGTGGGAGGTATTGGAATGGTTTCTACGGCCTTGTCTGTTGCCAAAGAACTTACTCTAAAACATTACGATTTGGTGATTAACATAGGCACAGCTGGCTCGTTTACACCTTCGCTGAAAATCGGCGATGTGGTGGAGGTTACAGAAGATTTTTTGTCAGAATTGGGGGCAGAGGATGGGCATCGCTTTTTGTCTCCTGAAGATATGGGTTTAAGCATTCAAAATACAGTAAGTATGGAAAGTAGAACGACCCTACCTAATGTGAGTGGGATTACGGTCAATACGGTTCATGGTAATGAGTTATCCATTGTTAAAGTAGTCCATCGTCTTCAACCACAAGTCGAAAGTATGGAAGGAGCCGCTTGCATGTTGGCCTGTTTAGATGCTAAGGTGCCTTGCGTACAGATGCGAGCCATTTCTAATTATGTTGAAAAAAGAAATAAATCGAATTGGAATATTCCTTTGGCAATTCGTCAACTCAATAACGCTTTAGAATCATTCATCAACACACTATGAAAATACGATTAGGATTCTCACCTTGCCCCAATGATACGTTTATGTTTGATGCTATGGTTCATCAAAAAATTGATACCGAAGGGCTAATTTTTCAACCTGTTATTGAAGATGTTGAGGTGCTAAACTTAAAAGCAATGAAACAGGAATTAGAAATGACCAAAATTTCATTTAATGCTTTATTGTTTGCCTCTTCTAACTACGCGCTTTTACATAGTGGTTCGGCCCTAGGAAATAATTGCGGACCGTTGCTTATTTGCCAAGCGGATAGATTGCCTTTTAATTCTAATTTTTTAGTTGCTATTCCAGGAAGATATACCACAGCAAATAGCTTATTTCAGTTTGCCTACCCCCAGCATCAACAAACAACAGAACTTCTTTTTTCCGATATTGAAAATGCTATTTTAAATCATGAGGTTGATGCCGGTGTGATTATCCATGAAAATAGGTTTACTTTTCAGCAAAAGGGCTTGGTTAAGATTCAAGACCTAGGCCATTATTGGGAGTCACAAACTAACCTGCCAATCCCTTTAGGTGGCATTGTTATCTCCAGAAAATTTGGTAAGGATATTCATCAAAAAGTACAAAGGGTACTGAAACGCTCTATCCAATATGCTTTTAATCATCCTGAAAGTTCTAAAGAGTTTGTGAGTAGGTACGCCCAAGAGATGAAATATGATGTAGTCAAAAAGCATATAGAATTGTATGTAAATGACTATTCTTTGGAATTGGGACAAACAGGGCAACAAGCCGTGACGTTATTTTTTGAAAAAGCGGGTAGAGAAACGGACAATCTTTTCGTTGACTTATAATTCTTGGGATAAATTGATAAGAAATTGCCTTATTTCTTTTAGTTTGGATACAATTTCCACTGAATTGATGGTGTCCTCTTTATTTTCATTGAGTTTTTTCTTAGCACCTTCAAGCGTAAAGCCACGTTCTTTGACCAGATGATGAATGATTTTAATATTATCGATATCTGCTGGGGTAAATAAACGATTTCCCTTTTTATTCTTTTTTGGTTTTAGAATGTCAAATTCGTTTTCCCAAAATCGAATTAAAGAAACCTTTACGTCAAAAGTTTTAGCAACTTCTCCTATGGAGTAATACAGTTTTTCAATTGATTTTTCTTTGTAAGGCATTCTTAATCGAACGATTGATTTTCTTGAGAAGAAAGTTCTAACATTCTGTCAAATTCTTCTGGAGATAGATCATTATGAAAATAGTAAACGGGATTGATTTTTTTACCGTCTCTGTGTACCTCGTAGTGAAGGTGAGGAGCGGTGGATTTACCTGTGCTTCCTACATACCCAATGATGTCTCCACGTTTAACTTTTTGCCCCTTTCTGACAGTATATTTTGTCATATGCGCATACAACGATTCATAGCCATACCCATGGTCTATAACAATATGATTTCCAAAACCCCTTCGACTTCGTTTTGTCTTGGAAACCGTCCCATTACCAGTAGCGTATATCGGGGTTCCTTTAGGAGCAGAAAAGTCAACTCCGTAGTGAAATTTTAATTTTTTGTAATATGGATCAATTCGTCTTCCAAAGCCAGAGGCGATACGTTTTAACTCCTTATTTTTTACGGGCTGAATGGCTGGAATGGAAGCCATCATATCAGACTTTCTTAGTGCCATTTCTATTACTTCATCAAACGATTTTGATTGAATATAAAGTTGCTTTGAGATTTGGTCAATTTTCTTTGAAGTGGTAATGAGAAGATCGGAATTTTCGTACCCTTCTAAGTGTTTATATCGGTTGATTCCACCAATCCCTGCCTTTCTAATGGAATTGGGAATGGGCTCTGCTTCAAAGATTACGCGGTAAATGTTGTCGTCTCTATCTTTGACATTTTCTAAAACAGAAGAAATTTGTTGAAGACTTTTGTCGATTAACTCATACTGCAATTTGAGTTGGTCTAGTTCCCTTTTTAGTATTTTTTCTTTTGGGCTGGCGAAGAAATTAAACGCTACAATTACCATAATAC
>CAXDOW010000077.1:0-9078 GCA_963991165.1 uncultured Flavobacteriales bacterium
GCCTTACATCAAGTGTAAGTGGAGAAGGAAAAACCTTTATCTCTATGAACTTGGCATCCATCATTAGTTTGACTGGTGAAAAAACTATTTTGATTGGTGCCGATATGAGAAAACCTAAAATTTCAGAAAATTTTAATCTAAACGACAATGTAGGTTTGAGTTCATACTTGAGCAACCAAAATAGCAAACAGGAAATTATCCAATCGTCTCCTTATGAAAATCTAGATATTATTTTATCAGGTCCAATTCCTCCAAATCCATCGGAGCTGTTGAACTTACAAAAAATGTATCAATTGATTGACGAACTTAAAACTAAGTACAAGTATATAATAATAGATACCCCTCCAATAGGCCTTGTTACTGATGGGTTGATTTTAATGGATTATGCCGATATAAATATCTATGTCATTAGGCAAAACTTCACGACCAAAGAAATGCTATACAACTTCAAAGAAACCGCAAAATATAATAATCTAAAAAATATCAATCTTGTCATTAATGGTATTACTACCAATCGGTCTTCATATGGGTACGGATACGGATATGGGTATGGATACGGATATTACCACAACGAAAAAAATAAACCTATCACTAAAAAATGGTGGAAAAAAATTAGATTTACAAAATGAAAGAACATAAACCTGCTGACAACATTCAAGATTTACAATTTTTTGGCGAATTTGGTGGAGTCAACCCATCGATTACTGATTCCTCTACTTTCACCTATCTAGCTGGAAAAACTATGGAAATGGTTTTTGGTGGCGAAAGAGAAGGATGCTACCTTTACTCACGTCATACCAATCCTAGTACTGCATATTTAGCAGAAGCTCTTGCGAAAATAGAAAATACCGAAGCGGCTCATATTTCTGGTTCTGGAATGGGTTCAATCAGCTCGGCTATTCTACAAATTTGTAGTGCTGGAGATCATATTGTTAGTAGTCGAACCATTTATGGAGGCACCTACGCTTTGATGAAAAATTTTTTACCAAAATTTAATATTACCACTTCATTCGTGGACATTACTAATCTTGAAGACATACAATCGTCAATCAATAAAAACACAAAAATCATTTATTGCGAGACTATGAGCAACCCATTATTGGAAGTTGCTGATATAGCTATGTTATCAGATTTTTCAAAAACAAATAACTTAACCCTTATTGTTGATAATACGTTTACCCCTTTAGTATTTTCACCATCCGAACTTGGTGCTGATATTGTCATACATTCACTTACAAAATTCATCAATGGTGCTAGTGACACACTTGGTGGAGTTATCTGTTCTAATCAAGATTTCATTGGCCAACTTATTGATGTTAATGATGGAGCCGCCATGTTACTAGGCCCTACTATGGACGCACTTAGAGCCAACAGTATTTTGAAAAATATTAGAACCCTTCCCGTAAGAATGAAACAACACAGCTATAATGCCAACTTTTTGGCACACAAGCTACAGGAATTGGGCATAAAAGTACATTATCCAGGATTAGAAAACCATCCTCAACACCAGCTTATGAAAAAAAGTATGAATCCTGAATTTGGATTTGGTGGTATGTTAGTATTAGACGTCCTCAGCATGGAAAACGCCTACAAACTGATGGAAGATATGCAATCGAAAAATATTGGTTATTTGGCAGTCAGCTTAGGTTTTTACAAAACACTGTTCTCTGCACCAGGCGCCAGTACGTCATCGGAAATTCCAGAAGAAGAACAAAAAACTATGGGCATTTCACAAGGGATGATAAGAATATCTGTTGGTTTAGATAATGATATTGAGCGTACATTCAATCAAATAAAAGACTGTTTAATTAAGCAAAAGATATTAGCCTAATAGAGCCCACATTGTTTGATGCCATAGTATTGTTATATTTACACCTAATTTTATGGTATGAAACACCTTTCGCTCCTCAGTGCTTTAACCCCCATTGTTTTTTTAATTTTCCTATTGACCATAAACGTTATTTACTACGGAAGTGCTTCATTGGATGGCGCTAACCAAATAGCTCTTTTATTAGCGGCTTCATTAGGAGCTTATATTGGTGTAAAAAATGGCGTTAAATGGACCGATATATTGAGTGGTATCAGTAAAGGCATCGCTACGACAACACCAGCCATTTTAATTCTGCTATTAATAGGATCTTTAGCCGGAACTTGGCTCATTAGCGGTGTAGTTCCTACAATGATATTTTATGGTTTAAAATTGTTGAATCCTAAAATTTTTCTTTTTGCTAGTTGTATAATCTGCGCCATTGTTTCTCTAGCATCTGGTAGCTCATGGTCAACTATTGCTACCGTTGGAATTGCACTTCTTGGTATCGGAAATGCCTTAGGGATTTATGAAGGACTTATCGCTGGAGCTATCATATCAGGGGCCTATTTTGGAGATAAAATGTCGCCTTTGTCCGATACTACAAACCTAGCACCAGCTATGGCAGGTGCTCAACTTTTTACACATATTAGATATATGATGTACACTACCTTTCCTTCATTTTTAATGACACTTTTGATATTTTTTATCATTGGCTTGAATTTTAATAATACTACTAATAACGAAAACGTATCTAGTCTTCTAGTAGCAATAAACGATGTGTTTTTTATTTCGCCTTGGCTTTTCTTAGTTCCCATTGCGGTATTGGCATTAATTATTAAAAAAGTTCCTGCTCTGCCATCATTACTCATTGGTAGCTTATTGGGAGGGCTTTTTGCTATTCTATTTCAGCCCAACTTAGTCAATGATATTTCGGGAGTTTACGACAACGCTTTTAAATCAAGCTATATAACCATATTTAATGCCATGGGAAGTGAAGTATCTATTGAATCTTCAAATTCCATAGTTGCTGATTTACTATCTACTGGCGGCATGTATGGCATGCTCAATACCATTTGGCTAATTATCTGTGCCATGTGTTTTGGTGGCGTCATGGAATCGACAGGAGCCCTTCAAAAAATAAGTTTTTCTATTATTAAATATGCTAAAAGTACCGGCTCAGTTGTTGCATCTACAGCGGGAACTTGTCTATTTTTCAACCTGACGGCCAGTGATCAATACCTTAGTATCGTTGTACCAGGAAGAATGTATGCCGCTACCTACAAAGAAAAAGGACTGGCTCCCGAAAATTTGAGTAGAACATTAGAAGATAGCGGTACCGTTACCTCGGTACTGGTACCTTGGAATACTTGTGGTGCTACCCAGTCAGCCATATTAGGAGTAGCTACTATGAGTTACCTTCCCTATTGTTTTTTTAATCTTTTGAGCCCAATAATGACCATTCTTTTCGCTTATTTCAATATAAAAATTAAACGAACTAAATGAAAATTGCAATCATAGGAACGGCTCACCCTTTTAGAGGTGGAATTGCTCATTTTAACGAACGTCTTTCAAAAGAATTATTCGATACAAACAACTCTGTTAAAATTTATAATTTCACCGTTCAATACCCTCAATTTTTATTTCCTGGAAAAACTCAATTTACCAACGACAACAAACCGAGTGAACTTAGTATTGAACGATGCATCAATTCTATAAATCCTATAAATTGGTGGATAGTTGGAAAAAAAATTAAAAAAGAAAATTATGACCTTGTCATTATTCCCTTTTGGCTTCCACTTATGGGACCTTCGCTCGCAACAATAGCAAGAATCATCAAAAAGAAGAGCAGTAGCACTAGCATTTTAAGTATCGCTCATAATGTTACTCCTCACGAACCACGCGTTGGAGATAGGTGGTTTACCAATTATTTTGTGAAAGCCATGGATGGATTTGTTGTAATGACCAAAAAAGTAATGAACGATTTAAAGTCATTTGATCCAAACAAAACCACCATCCTAACACCACACCCCATTTACGATGATTATGGACAAGCCATCAATACACTCACAGCCCTAAATCAACTGAACCTTTCTCCAGATTATAAATACCTTTTATTTTTTGGATTAGTTCGAGATTATAAAGGATTAGATTTATTATTAAAAGCATTGGCTTTAGTGAATATTAACAATTTAAAACTCATTATCGCTGGAGAATTTTATACCGACAAATCCATCTATGAAGATCTTATCAATGAGCTAGAATTAAAAGATAAAATTATAATGTACGATAACTACATTCCAAATTCTATGGTAGCCAGTCTGTTTAGTGCTTGCGACATGGTTGTTCAACCCTACAAAACAGCCACTCAAAGTGGCGTCACTCAAATTGCTTATCACTTTGAAAAACCAATGGTAGTAACCGATGTAGGTGGGCTAAAAGAAATGTGTCCAGATGGCCAAGTGGGTTATGTTGTGAAACCCAATGAAACTGAAATTTCTAAAGCTATCTTGGCATTTTACAATAACAAAGCAGCCGAAACTATGATTAATAATATTAAAGAAATAAAGAAAAAATATAGTTGGTCGATTTTTATCGAAAAGCTGTTTTCTTTAAAGGATAAAATAAACAATGGACACTAAATCAATAATTTCAAAAAATCTTCAGGATTCGATACATCTTAAGAAGACGATTCTTAAAAATGATACCATCGTAAATCAAATTGTTGAAATTTCTCATTTAATTGTCAATACCTTTGAAAACAAGCATCAATTGTTGCTATGTGGTAATGGTGGCAGTGCTGCTGACTCGCAACACTTAGCGGCAGAATTTTCGGGAAGATACTATTTAAACAGGGCACCACTCAAAGCCATGGCTCTGCATACGGATACCTCTTTTTTGACTGCCGTTTCAAATGATTACTCCTTTGACGAAGTATATTCAAGACTAGTTGAAGCTATAGGGACCAAAGGAGATATTTTACTAGGACTTTCTACTTCTGGAAATTCGAAAAATATAGTCAATGCACTTAGACAAGCTAAACAACAACACATGATTACAGTAGGTTTTACTGGTAAAAATCAAAGTGATATGGATGACTATTGTGATTATATTATCAAGGTTCCATCAATTGACACCCCAAGAATTCAAGAAGCTCACATGATTATCGGCCATAGTATTTGTGAAATAGTTGAACAAAAACTATTCTCATAACTCCCATGAAATCAGTTCCTAAGATAGATTTTAGCTGGTCTCTATTTTTGGATAGAGATGGCGTTATTAATAAAAAACGAGATGGCGATTACGTAAAATCTGTCGATGAGTTTGAGTTTCTGCCAAAAGCCATTGAAACGATAACATATCTTTCCTCACTCTTTCATAAAGTAATTGTAGTTACTAACCAACAAGGTATTGGTAAAGGGCTAATGACTGACATGGATTTAAAATTAGTTCATCAACACATGAAACAACATATAAAAGCTCAAGGAGGTCGTATTGATGCCATTTTTCATGCCCCTCAAATGTCAAGTGAAAATTCACCCTTGAGAAAGCCCAATATCGGTATGGCTCTACTTGCCAAAAAACAATTCCCTTCCATTCAATTTGAAAAAAGTATTATGGTTGGGGATTCCTTAAGCGATATGGAATTTGCTAAACGCAATGGAATGACTGGCATATTTGTTGGTCAATCTGACGACTATTTATCAATAAACAGCTTAAATGAATGCATCGACCTATTTCGGTAACTTATACCTCTTGCTCAATGTGGTAGACGTCTCTATCATGTGCATTTCTAGAAATCATCTCGCCTAAGAATCCAGCAAGAAACAACTGCAAGCCCATTATCATCGAAGTTAGAGCTATATAAAATCCACTTTTAAAAGCAATATTAGTAGCTTCTATTCCCTTCACTATAAATACAATCTTTTCACCACCAATATAGGCAAACAACATAAAACCTAATAAAAACATTAAGGTGCCAAGCACACCAAAAAAATGCATGGGCTTTTTTCCAAATCGAGATACAAACGTAACGGTCATTAAATCTAAAAAGCCATTGATAAAGCGCTCAATTCCAAACTTAGAAACTCCAAATTTTCTTGACTGATGAATCACTACTTTTTCAGTAATTTTATTAAAACCAGCTCGCTTAGCAAGAATTGGAATGTAGCGGTGCATTTCACCATAGACTTCAATATTCTTTACCACAGCCTTTCGATATGACTTCAAACCGCAATTAAAATCGTGCAAATAGATTCCTGATGCTTTACGAGCGGCCCAATTATAAAGTTTGGTGGGTATGGTTTTTGTAATGGGATCATAACGTTTTTTCTTCCATCCCGAAACAAGGTCATAACCTTCTTTCATTATCAAATCATATAATGCTGGTATTTCATCTGGACTGTCTTGCAAATCAGCATCCATAGTGATGACTACATCACCTTGAACTTTTTGAAAAGCTACATTAAGTGCTGCCGACTTCCCATAGTTTCTTCTAAACTGTACTCCTTTTATGGTGGGATAAGTCGATGTTAGTTTTTGTATTACTGACCAAGAGTCATCTGTGCTTCCATCATCGACAACAACGATTTCGTAGTCAAAATGGTGACTTTTCATCACTCTATCAATCCAAGCAAACAGCTCGGGTAAAGATTCAGCTTCGTTGTAAGAAGGAACTACTACGGAAATATCCATCTACTCTGAGAGTTCAATTGGTTTATCCTTTTTGATGAATGCAGCGACAATCAAGGATAAAATAATTTGTATTAACAATCCATAAAAAAATCCTTTTAACTGATTGGATGGCGAATAAATATCTTCGCTTTCCGTTTGTTCAATAAGTGTTTCCATAACACTATACATTGAATTTTCTTCTGGTAATTGTTCTAATTGAACAAACAATTTATCCAAAGTAGCTTGTTTTAACATCGCCGCAAAATCGGGAGTAAGATAGTTATACATCAAGATAGAAAAGAAAGTGCCAATAAATGCACCAGCAACCAAACTTCCAATAGTAACTGTAAAGGCATCTTTAAAACTGATGTATCCACCAAGTAATTTCTTGTATCTTAACACTAAAAATACTAACAAAACATAAGGCAATATACCTTTGATAAGAGACCAGGTTTCGTTCAAACAAAACTTCACCCCCATGGCGTATGAGAAAACGGTTAGCAAAATATAAAGAAGACCTATGTAAAGCCCGCTAGTAAGGATGTAATCTTTCATATTTTTAATTATAGGACAAATATATATAAATTTTTGAGCCATTTTAGTAGAACGATTGAGGTCGTACTTGTTTATTAGTATATATTTGCAATGGGCAAGTCTTACACAACCAGCTCCTGCTGAACTCCCCCAGGACTGGAAAGTAGCAAGGGTAGGTGGTTGAGCGGTGTGATGTAAGTAGCTTGCCCTTTTTTTATCTTTAATTCTAGTTTTTTAACACTTTGAAATGGAATTCTTTATAGATACGGCTAATCTAAATGATATTACCGAAGCTCAAGATTTGGGTGTTCTTAATGGTGTCACGACCAACCCCAGTTTGATGGCTAGAGAAGGAATTAGCGGAATAGAAAATATCCACAATCACTACATAGAAATATGTAAAATAGTTGATGGTGATGTTAGTGCGGAAGTGATTTCTACGACCTTTGAAGGCATGGTTGAGGAAGGACAACGGTTAGCTTCTCTTCACCCTCAAATAGTAATAAAAATTCCAATGATTGAAGAAGGACTCAAAACTCTGAGGTATTTTTCTGAAAGAGGAATTAAAACAAATTGTACACTTGTTTTTTCGGTTGGTCAGGCCTTGTTAGCGGCAAAAGCCGGTGCCACTTACGTTTCTCCTTTCTTAGGGCGATTAGATGACAATGGCGAAAATGGAGTACAACGCCTTGAACAAATCGTTAACCTTTTTGAAAAACAACGCTATTCAACCAAAGTATTGGCCGCTTCCATCAGAAACAAAAAACACATTGAAGATTGTGCCAGTATAGGAGCACATGTCATCACAGCACCCCTGAAAGCTATTAAAGAGTTAATTCATCACCCATTAACTGAACAAGGCCTTAAAACGTTTTTAGAGGATTTTTCCAAGACTAATTCCTAATGCTCATTCCCATTCATCCAAAAAATCCTAACCCGCGTGGCATAGCAACTACCGTTGAATGCCTCAAGGATGGTGGTATCATTGTATATCCTACCGATACAGTGTACACTTTAGGATGTGATATATATCAACCCAAATCCGTTGAAAGAATTGCTCATTTAAAGAACATCAACATAAAAAAACAAAACTTCTCATTCGTATGTTCAAGTTTAAGTCATTTATCTGACTTTTCACTTCCAATTAACCGGTCGACTTATAAAATTGTTCGACGCGCATTACCTGGTCCTTACACGTTTATTTTTAAAGCCAACAGTAGTGTGCCAAACTTGTTTAAAAGTAAAAAAAAGACAGTAGGCATTAGGATGCCTAATCATAAAATCCCCATTGAATTAGTAAATAAATTAGGTAATCCGATTGTATCATCATCCGTTCACGACGAAGATATTATTAAAGAATATAGTACCGATGCATCACTTATTTATGAACGATTAAAAAATGTGGTGGATATAGTCATTGACGGTGGAATGGGAAAACTAACTCCTTCCACGGTTGTGGATTTTTCTAATGGAGAGATGCAAATAGTTAGAGAAGGGCTAGGACCAATAGATAATCTATTGTAATTTCTGATGTAGATTTAAAACCTGTGGGGTAATCAATTGATTACCACTGTTTTCCAAAATATAATCAGATTTTTCTATGATATTCTTTTCCTCCCACTGACTGTGTATCCTTTGTTGAATTTGGCTTAGCGTTAAGCCATCTCTTTGTAACAATCGTTCAATACGGATCGCTTCAGGACAAGTTACACAAATAATGGCATCTAATGACTTGTAGGTCCCACTTTCAAAAAGAATGGCCGCTTCTTTAATGATGTATGAAGAATTTTGATTCTGACACCACTTTTCAAAATGAAATTGAACTTGGGGATGTACTAGCTGATTAATAAGGCGTCTTTTGTCGGGCTCATTAAAAATGATGGTTGACAGGTATTTTTTATTTAAATGACTCTCTTGAAAAACCGCTTGTCCAAAGGTTTCGATTAATTGATTTTTAAGAGGATTAACAGACATGAGTTTTTTAGCTTCACCATCGGCATTAAAAATTGGAACTCCAAGAGTCTCAAATATTTTTCCAACGGTGGTTTTTCCACTACCAATAT